>DATEBV010000260.1:0-2194 GCA_035287205.1 Chthoniobacterales bacterium
TTAACCCTTTTAATAATATAGATATAAAATAACTTGACTTAATTAAAAATATAGTTTAAAATCCCTTTTAATAAGTTAAATTTTTGTTGCATAATTTTAAGAAATTTTGCAATTTCCTGGAATTTTTTAGCATAATGCACCTTTGTGTTTATGTTAATAAAAGTAATAGAGAAGGTCGGGAAGGTTTGATCTCAGAAGAATGTCATTTAGATTATTAATAAAAAATTGGAGAAATGAGAAAAACAGCATATTAGATGTTTTATAAAACGCATTTTATAATTATGAAAAATTATTTTTCGATTTTCAGTGTGCTGTTTTGGTTTGGTGATTATCACTTAAAGATGATCATTATGGATCTAAAAGAAATATTTTTTAATAAGTGCAATTTGGTTAAATTAGGAAGCAGGGTACATAAATGGTGGTGTAGCTTTGTGTTTAAAATGTCTTACATGGCTATATTATCCAGGATACATACTATATTTTATGATACTCACTTTTTAAGAAGTATTTCTATAAGATCATAACCTCCATTTCTTTTCTGTTCCAATTGACATTTCTCTTCGGTCGTACCTCTCCAAAAGTTTTATCCAGCTTTATTTTTCCCGATCTTAGTTTCTCATTATCTTTTACACGTTGAAGATCGTTTTTATTTATTTCTGGAGGGTAAGCCGATAGATCGGCTCACAAAATAACATGCAAATATCCCAAATACTGATGTACCTCCCTCTCCCAGCCTGTATTGCCCTTGGATACTTTATTTGTATCCTCGTTTACAGAAAAAGGCAATCGGCCAACGAAAAGAAGCTAAAGCAACTCATTGAAGAATCAACGAGAGAGGCTGAAAAAGTTAAGAAAGAAGCCGAGCTTGCAGCAAAGGCCGAACTTTACCAGCGGAGGGAGGCTTTTGAGAAAGAAACGCAAGAAACCAGGATGGAATTGAAGCAGCAAGAAAGAAGATTAAGCAAAAGAGAAGACAACCTGGAACGCAAGATGGAGTTACTCACAAAGAAGGAAAGGTACATTGATACGCTTTCTTCTAATTTTGCCTTAAAAGAGAAAAAATTAGATGAAAAAAGACTCGAACTTGAGAAAGTCATAGAAGAAGAAAATAATGCGCTCCTGAAGATATCTCATTTATCCAGGGAAGACGCTGAAAAGCTTCTGTTGAGCCGGTTGGAAAAGGAACTCGACATCAAATGCGCCGAAGTGATTTCAAAAAAAATAACAGAGGCAAAAGAAAATGCGGAACAAACCGCCACATCATTAATTAGTACTGCGATTCAACGATGCGCCGCAACCCATACGGCTGAAAATATTGTAAGCTCGATAGAACTTCCCAATAACGAAATGAAAGGACGCATCATCGGACGTGAAGGGAGAAATATCCGCGCATTTGAAAAAGCGACCGGAATTGATGTTATTGTGGACGACACCCCTGGTGTAATCGTGCTTTCCGGGTTCGATAGTGTGCGACGTGAGATCGCAAGGCAGTCAATGGAGAAATTGATCCTCGACGGCAGGATTCACCCTGCACATATTGAAGAAATTGTGAAAGAAACAGAAAAAGAAATTGAACAGGTTATCCAGGAAACAGGGAAGCAAACGTGTTTTGAATTGAGTATCCATAACGTTCACCCAGAGTTAATAAAACTGCTCGGCAGGCTTAAGTATAGAACAAGTTATGGGCAGAACCAGCTTCAGCATTCTATCGAAGTCAGTAACCTCATGGGTATTATTGCAGGTGAATTAAAACTGGACGTCCCGCTGGCTAAAAGATGCGGTCTTTTGCATGACATCGGCAAGGCTATTGGTCCTGAAATGGAGGGTACACATGCCGTTGCTGGCGCAGACCTTGCAAAACGGTATGACGAAAGACCCGAAGTGGTGAACGCAATAGGCGGCCATCATGAAGAAAAACCGGTTGAATCTATTTATACGGTGCTGGTGAGCGCAACTGACGCCATTTCAGCAGTAAGACCGGGAGCAAGAAGAGAGACCTTAGAAAAATATATCAAACGACTTGAAAAACTCGAAAGTATAGCGACTTCTTTTAGCGGTGTCGAAAGCGCTTATGCCATTCAAGCAGGAAGAGAGGTGCGAATAATGGTGTGCCCTGACAAGGTAAATGATAAGATTGCTGCAAAGATGTGTTACGATATTGCAAGAGAAGTTGAAGCACAGTTAGAGTACCCGG
>DATEBV010000261.1:0-9339 GCA_035287205.1 Chthoniobacterales bacterium
AAGCGGAAAGTGTGATAACGCAGTCTCTTTTGGCAAGTTCGTCAACAATCTCTTGCCATGTTCTTCCTTTCTTCCGCTGCTCAAAAACGAATGATGCGTGGGCTCGTGCTTTAGATTGAAATGCTTTTCCTGTCATTCTTCGATTTAGTAACATTGGGTCACTTTGGGTTACTTTTGGTCACTTTTGTCTATAAACTTGTTTATTATTGGGACATATTAATCTTTGTTTGTCCCTATTTGGCAATTTATGTCAATGAGTTTTTCGTGAATATGGACAAAGGTGGCGTATTCAAAATATGATTTTTTACATACTTGATCACCTTTGGCCACCTTTGTCAACTGTTTTATTCGTTGTTGGGTCGGCTTAATCTTTATTTGTCCAGATTTGGCAATAATGTTTTTAAAGCGTGGACAAATATGGACTTTTTTAGATGGAATTTGTCTATAATGGGACATGTTGGGACATTACTAACACAATCTAAACCTTGTTTAGCCATATTGTGTCTATCTTTCATACTACTTCTATGCTATCTTTATT
The DNA here is from genome assembly GCA_035287205.1 of Chthoniobacterales bacterium. GTDB lineage: Bacteria > Verrucomicrobiota > Verrucomicrobiia > Chthoniobacterales > UBA6821 > CAIWMF01. Next base: position 539 of record DATEBV010000261.1, read on the forward strand.
TTTCTTCTTTTACTATGGATATTCTCTAAAAGATATGCTAAATTAGTTCAGTTACAAATAACCAACTAGAATAACTTAAAATAATCCTTCGAATTTTAAATCAACTAAAAACTTATGTTTACCATGGCAAAAATTCGAAATGGTGAATCTTATCTCGAGACTCACCTTTCTGCTAATGACTACTATTGTGAGAAGGAATCGGTTGGTGGCGTCTGGGTTGGCCGCGGCGCGGAGTTGCTCGGGATTGAGGGTCATTCAATTTCAAAAAAGGATGAAGCCTTTGAGCGTTTGCGAAATAATCAACACCCTGTATCTGGTGAAAAGCTAACCAAGCGAAATAAGACAACACGTCTTCCAACTTTTGATGAAGCTCGTAAATCGCTTTGTCAAAAGCTACGTTTGAAGAACAACTCGAAGGAGCTGTTAGATGGAATGTTTGCGAATGGAGTTGATGAGTTAAAGGAAGAATCCCATAAAAATTTAAAAGATAACTCCCATAGTAAATTCGATGATGAATTGAATATTCACTCGAAGAAAAAGGAGATGCCTTCCAATGAAGAAATTGAATCTCACCGCGCGCAGATGAATCCAATTTGTAATCGAATCTCTTTTTTCGATTTTCAATGTGGCTGTGCTAAGAGTGTTTCGATCATGGCCATTGTTGGTGGAGATGATCGATTAAGGAGTGCTCATGAGGAGGCTGTTTTGGTAGGGCTTAAGGAACTGGAATCTTTGGCTGCGAGGATGGTGGATGTTTTAGGTCGAAAGCATCTTCAATTTACTGGTAATTTTGCAGCAGCTCTTTTTAATCATGATTCTTCACGAGCTTTGGATCCTCAGCTTCACACTCATTGTGTAATTGCTAATGCGACGTATGACCAGGGGACTGGCAATTGGTTTGCTTTATCTGAATTTGAAATACTCAAGGCTATCCGGTATGGAGGGAAGGTTTATCAAAATGAGCTCGCAAAGCGAGTTAAAGCATTGGGATATGAAATTGTAGAAAGAAGAAATGAGCGAGGGGTGATTGAAGGGTTTGAGATTGCTGGTGTAACTAAAAAAGTGATGAAGCTTTTTTCAAAGCGTCGGGCTGTCATTGAAAAGGAAATTGAAAATTTTAAAGTGAAGGTAGGTCGTCTTCCCTCTCCTGCGGAGATTGCTATTTTAACCAAGGAGTGCCGTGAGAGTAAGAGTTTAAAGAAGATTGCTACGGAGGAGGTCAGGGCTCAACAGGTAGCTCAACTCACGGAGGAGGAACAAAAGGTTGTTTTTGGTTTAAAAGAGGAATCTTTAAAGATCATTATGGGAGTTGGTGGAGAGAAGATAGATGGGATAGTTCCGTCAATTTCTGAAATAAAAATTGGTGAAGCAATAGCAGATGAACATAGGGGGAATAAGGAGCCAAAGATTCAGGTGATTGCTGAAGAGGCAGAGGGATATGAAGCGCAAAAGGATGATTTTAAAGTTAAAAAAGCAATCTCTGAAGCAAAACAACATATTTTTGAGAGGTCTTCTGCCATCCCCTCTCATCAAATTTTAGCGGAAGCTTTAAATCAAAATCTTGGGCTTCTCGATCTTGAACGTCTCAAGGGTATATTGAGGGAGGATGAAAAATTTCCAGGTCCTGTAAAAAATAAAGTTGAATCTCTGGGTCTTGTGGAGTTGGTTTGCGATCCCAATCCTTTAGTGAGTCTTTTTACTTCGAAGGAGCATCTGGATCATGAAACCTGGGCCATCAATTATGTCAATGCCTCTGCTGGAAAACGTCTTAGGTTATTGGATAAGGAACCGGTAACTTCAGAGTGGTTGGCCAAGGAACAAGCAGATGCGGTGAAGTTTGTCTGTTCGTCCAGAGATGCTGTTTGTGCAGTGAGAGGGATTGCTGGGGCTGGAAAGACGACAATGCTCAAGGAGCTTCATGCTCAACTGGAGAAGGAAAAATATAAGATGCTTTATTTGGCTCCTACGGCTTCTGCAGTGAAGGTGTTGCAATCCGAAGGGTTTTTGAATGCGACGACGGTTAGTGAATATTTGGTAAAAGCCGAAAGCGAGCCTTGGCATCACGCGGTCATTGTCGTGGATGAGGCTGGCCTTCAATCGACTAAGCAAGGGTATGATGTGCTTAGGTTAGCTCAACAAGGGCGTCAGCGGTTGGTGCTTGTGGGAGATTCAAAGCAGCATGTTTCCGTAGAAGCTGGGGATTTTTTGAGATTATTGGAAACTCATTCTGTAATGAAGAGTAATGAGCTTAAGGAAATCAAGAGGCAGGTAAATGAAGAGTATCGAGAGGCGATTGCCCTAATGGCTGGAGGTCGTGCAAGAGAGGCTTTGGACTGTTTTAATGAGATGGGGTGTATTCATGAGAATGGTGCAGGGTATCTTGAGGCAGCAGCTAAGGATTATTTAATGAAGTCGGAGTTTGGGACGAAGGTGACCCAAGTGATTGCAGTAGCTCCAACGTGGAGTGAAAACTTTTCTTTTACCGATGGCATTAGACAAGGTTTGAAGGAAAAGGGCGTTTTAAAGGAGGGAGTAATGTTGGAGGTGGTTGATTCGTTGCAATGGACAAAATGGCAGAGGGAGCAGGTCTCGGGCTATAAGGAGGGATTGGTAGTAACTGTCACAAGGGATCTTGGAAAGCTAAAAAAGGGGGCTTATTTGGTGAAGGGTGTAAATCATGTGGAGAATGGTCATGGTTTTGGAGAAGTTTTAATTGGAGGAGTTGATGGTGACCATCGTTTGCCTTTGAAGAAGTCCAAGTTTTTTGATGTTGGGGAAAAGCGGTTAGTGGAGGTTTCGGAAGGTGATCGAATTTTGCTTCGAGCCAATGAAAAGAAAGTTGGACTTATCAATGGGTCGATTCTGACGGTGGAGAAGGTTGAGGGTGATGGGAGTATTACCACACGAGAGGGAGTTATGGTGCCATCAGGGTATCGTCAGTTCACTCATGGTTATGTGGTAACCTCTCACAAGTCTCAAGGAAAGACGGCTGAACATGTGGTGGTAGCAGCGGCTAAACTCGATGAGAAGGCAGCTTATGTGTCAACGTCTCGGGGAAAGATAAGTTGTGCCATTCATACGCCGGAGACGGAAGCTTTGATTACTGGGGCAAGTAATCCAAGTTTGAGGCTTGGAGTTTTTGATGCGAAGGAAAAGGTTCCTTCGTTAGGAGAGATAAAATTTGGAGAATCAATGAAGCTAGATGAGACATTCAAGGTGCAGAATACTTCTGTAGCACCGTTTGATAGGACATTATCTCTCGGGAGAATACACTCCTCTCACCCGATGGGGAGGCAGACTAATCGGGTGCGTGCTTTTGGAGTAAAGGTGTTGGAGAAATTGCCTGCGGCTTTCAACGTAGCAATAGAGGCAGGTAAACATGCTTTTTCAGAAACAATAAGGATGAGTATTGGAGGGCCTTCATTAAATTCTTCCAATAAGCCTCATATTGGGATTAAGATGTAGACTTAAAAATAATTAATCGGGGAGTACTTGGGATCAATATTTCAACCTTTCAACATTTATTATGAACATAACAGAATCAGTTAAAAAAGATCGTTCTTCTGGGCTTATTTTTAAAACGGAGATTTCGTCTCTGTTTATTCCATACACTCATTTACAATATATTGAACTTGTTAATGATGAAAAACTACATTTGGTCTTTTACTTTTTAAAGCATATTGTCTTTATGACAGCTCCTATGGATATACTCAAGTATGCATTAGAGGGTTGTAGCAAAGGAGAAGTATCTCAAATAACTTTTAACGAACAAGTTGAAATTAAAATTGAAGAGAGGGTTGGATAAATTTTAAAATTTAGTAAGTACTTAAATATTTAATTACCTAAATATTATCATAGATATGTGATGACATCTCATAAGACTCCAGGAAAGACGGCTTCCCATGTGGTGGTAGCAGCGGCTAAGCTTGATGAGAAGGCTGCTTTGTGGCGACGTCTTGTGGACGGTTCCGTTGTGAAATCCATATTTCGGAGACATAACACTTGATTGCTGGGGCCTGGGTTATCAAGTTTGCAACTTGGGATGATGAATGCTAAAAGCATGTGATGCGCTTCTTTTGAAGCGCTCAAGCCAATAGAAGCTTCTGCGAGGCCCTTCAATAGGGAGAATGCGTTCCCCTCACCCCATGAGACAGCAGAGCAATCGGGTTCGTGCTTTGGGAGGAGTTATTTTATCAAGTTTACCAAGGGTCATCAACGTAGCAAAGGAGGCAAGTAGACAGGTGATTTCCACAGCAATGAAGATAACGATGGGAAGTGGATTTTTGAGTAGTCCTTCGATACAACCTCGCATAGGAATGAGGATGTAACTCTAGCTCTGCATCAGCAATCATCTACTCATTCTTCTATTTTACTCTAACGAACCAATCATATCCTTGATATCCTCAAAGGATAGAGTTTTAAAATTATTATAACCATCTTTTGAAGAAGGTATGGTTTCTGTAGAAGGGGCTTCTAAGTATACAGTAGATAAATTAGGAATTTTAAAAAGACTTGATATTTTATTATTTCTAAAGAAGGAATCATTGAGTTCTTTATAATCCTCTACTGTCAAATTTATAACTCCTCGTTCTGTATTAGTTGGAGCATAACTTTTTAATAAATTTTCCCCAATTTCATCTCTTATTAGTGATAGTTGTTCAACAATATCTTGATGGTTGAAAGTGCCATCTGCTTGAGTATTTTTACTTGCAAGAGGATCATCACAAACAAAAACTTCATCGATATTTTTAGCTTTCCTAATGTTAAATGACCATCTCATAAGAGTATCTATATCTGCTTTTTCAATAAGACAAAGATGATAGTCTGTAACTTCTGTTAAAAATTGCTTTTTGAGCCGTTCAATAAACAAAGTTCGAAAGAAAAAACCTTCTTGTTCTAATTCTTTTACTATTTTTTCGATGAACATAGATAATAATTTTTAAGATATTATTGACTAGTTCTTTGCATTACTCATTAATACGAGATTCACTTTTACTCATAGCCGCAGTTATAAGCGCAAGCACCTGTTCGGCAGAAGTAAGAGCAGAATGAAGATTTCGTAGCGTGGCATTACCATCCACATTAGGAATAAAACTTTCTAAAGCATAATTAATATCGGTCTCAGATTCACTAGCTTCACTCATATCAGCAACACTATTAATATCTTCAGTAGAAAAATCATTATAATTTTGAAGATAGTTGCTAAGAGCTAGCCTGCCAACATAGACAGCATGATCAGTAACAGCAAGAGCATTTTGAACAATTGCTCTAGCTCTCTCAGGATTATCAGCAAAAGCTTGATCGATATGTTTACCAGCAATAATTAAAGCAGAAGATGCTGCTTTTTGAAATCCATCTCCAGCAAAAGAGTATGCAGAACGATAAATTAACTCTCTGGCAAAACCTGTAGCAACATTTTCTGCTTGCAATTCCTCAATTTCTTGAACACCTGTTCGGTAATTATGGTCATGAACTATAAGATTATAAGCCTCGTTTTCTATAAATCTCATCGCCTCTGCTGCTGTATCAGCAAGATTCTCCATAAAATCATGACAAGTTTCAACATTCACTGAGCTCCCTTCATTTAAAAATGGATCAAAAAGAGAAACCATCTCATCAATGAAATTCTGTTGGATAGTATGCATGTGCTCTGGGTTGTAATAATTTGTAACTCCATCGCCAATAGTGCCTCTTTCATTGCTATGAATACTATCATTCGTTTCAGATCCTTCCTCGATCGTCGAATTATTTACACTACTACTCAAACTATCATTCATTTCAGACTTTTCTTCATGACTACTATCATCGATATCAGAGGATCTACCACTAGGTCCTCCACCTCTCAATCTCAAAACCGACCTAGTTTCAGGAGCCTCTTCTAATTTTCTTTTGACACCTATCACACCTATAGAACTAGCATTAAGATGAAAACTATTTCTCACACTATTTTCAGTTTCTACTGCGGCTATCGATCTATCATTTAATAAGGTAGTTTGGCTCGCTTCTCCAAATTGATGGATCACCTCAGTATTCTCTTTAGCAACGGCAACAAGGTGATGATGCATCGCGGGGTCTTCAACAACCTGCTTCATTATTCTGCCCATGGTACTATTAACCCCACGAAAAATCACAGAAGGCCCCTCTGCTTGCTGACTCGATGGAAGTACTCCTATCGTTAAATTCTCATCAGAATAACCACTATTAACAGAGGCTAAAGAAGATTCTGCCAAAAAAGAGAGATCTCGATCCATGTTAAGAACCTATTTTCAAGACCATTAAGACTGATGAAGTGCAAGGAGTCGACGGCATACAAAAGTTGAATATGTAGAAATCATTCGCAGCTTGAGCAGACTTTAAAGAGAGATTCTAATAGAGTTCATTATTCTCATTTAAAGTCACTACTCTATCAGCGAGCGTCAAGGCATAATCCAAAGCCTCCAGAATATTCACCTCAGCTGCTTTTTTGAGCACCATTGCATCATCAAAACTAGGATCGTTAGCTATGGCCTTTCCTGCTACTCTACCCGCTATTGAACCACTCCCCATATTAGCAACAAAATTATGCCTTTTTGAATAATCACGTTTATTGATATAGGCTAAAAATTTTTCTGTTGTTACTTGATGCTCCACTCTAGAAAAACGACTCATAGCGAAAGCTTTTTTCATTTCTGGATCACTTAAAGCCATTGAAGCCTCTCCAATATCACTTGTAGCATTCCCAATGACCCTATAAATTTCGTATACTATCATATGTTCTCTATTAATGGTGCTTTGAGATTTTCCTGTCACTTGAGATTGTCGCTCAACCTCTGCCCTACTAGCACTTATACTCTCAAATTTCTCCCAAGGAATAGATTGTCCAGCAGCCCTCGTAGTAAGAATAATAACATTAGCAGCACTAGTCATAATATTCCTTGTTATTTCTAATGGCTCCTCAAGAGAAAGAGCCTTCACTGCCTCCAAAGCAGCCATTGCCTCAGGCAACATCTTCTTGTAAGCATCTCTCCAAAGAAGAGCTTTCTGAAGAGCTTCTTCACGTTTATCTGACATCCTAATCTTCTTTTCATCATCACTCACTTTTATAGACAATGCTCTCACAATACTCGCAGCACGAGAAGTAACATTGATTATCTCTGCCGTTGAAGTGATTTTACCTTGATTGGCAACCGCAGAAGACGCCTCTTCTGTTGAATGAATTTCACTAATATGATGACCTAAAGAAGAGTGATCAATACTAGGAAAGGCTAAATCAACAACTGTCTTAGAGGCATCTAAAGCCGTACCAGAAGGAACCCTCTCTACGGCGACACCAGATAGCTCACCAAGATGGTCGCTGTCTACAGAACCTGACTCTAGAGATTCTGCAGAAGTTTCGGACATTGACGCATCAGAAATTCGCTTCTCATTTTCTTGAAGAGGTAAAGAATGATCAATCATATTAGAAATGTTAGCTGAAGTAATAGGATCTTGACAAGAATTAACCGTCTCCAAGCCGCTGTTTTGAGTGGAAGAAAAGGTTGTGATCTTTGAGTTAGAAGATGAGAATGCTGGTTGATCAATTTCAGATCCTCCTCTTGTCACTTCTTCTGGTGTTTTGACTAAAATCCCTTTTTGATCGACATTTCGATATGTTTTAAAAACCTCAACAATCTCCTCTGTTTCTAGAGGATCCATGGCAAAGAGCGATGAAGGATTGAGCAGGATTAATAGGAGACACGAATGAAAAAAGATGTTTTTAGGGGGAAGTTTCATAAGAACAAACAAGTGCAATGAGAATCCATATGGATACAATTTGTGAAAAAACTTTTGGTCAGAGTTCTTTCCAAATTCTATAACTAAATTACCATTTAATCAACAATTAAAACCCTCTTCCCACTCCTTTTTGAAACGATCGCAACAAGCACATATATCTATAGGTTCTGCTTCCTTCATTGGATGCAAAAATTACAAAAGATAGCTTGTAGCAGTTAATCAATTTATGTTATAAGAAAGGTTATTTCTGTACCCCGTCCAGCACTTTCTCTCCTACACACCCATGAAAACCATATTCTCTTTCTTGTTGTTTATTGTGAGTTCATTCAGTTTTTTGAACTCCAATCTACTTCTGGCACAAGCACAGCCTAACTCATCTAATGCCTCTGAGAGAGTATTAAGTACCCAGCGTATTGATGCATTAAATGAAGATGAAATTGTTGAGATTAATCCTAGAGGAACTGACTTTCTTAATAATCAAAAACAACAACATAACCACTTCTCCATCGCAGAAAAAACAAATGTTCTTTTACCTCAGATGCAGATGACGCCTTCTGAGCTTTCAAAAGTTGAAGAAATTATTGAAAGGGCTGTCTTTAATACAACAGGCCTAGCTAGTTTGAAACAAGAAACTATTGAATCCAGTCATACTCCTATAGGCTCAGTAACAACAATAGCAAACGCAACGTCCTTTTCACCCTTTCCGTCTTCCTCTCACCACTATAAAGAAGCCGATCAGCTCTGGATCCAAGCAGAACAAGCTTGGGAAGAGCGAACCATGACACAACAAAAAGCTCAAGAAAAAAGAATCCAATGTGATCAAGCACATGAGCTTCTAAAAAAAGTCCAACAAGTCCGAGAAAATACTGACCTTCAAAAGACTATTTTAGGCAGAATCTCTCGTTATGCAGGAAAGGCAGCAGTTCCTTTAAGTTTCGTTCCTGCACCTGTTCCTCTAGCAGGAATTGCTCACAGTGTTTCAGGAGTAGCTCATAAAATCAACCAGATTTGGGTTGATAAAGATGTCATGGCTGCTGAGAGAGAGGTAG
>DATEBV010000262.1:0-6328 GCA_035287205.1 Chthoniobacterales bacterium
AGGGGGTGGCTGCGAAGGCCTTGACTGCAGCGAGATTGGCCTTCTCTGTCCAATATTCTGTTTGGCGTATTGCTTCTTCGCGACTCATTCCTTGAACACTCATATTCTTAAAATAGGTGGCTGTTTTTTGTGCTTCAGCTCCTGCTTTCTTCCAGCCATCTTCACTTTTCAAGGACTTAGCAATGGTAAACGCTTCCCTTGCAGATGCAACTGCTCTCTTCCAAGCATCTTCGCTTTTTAACTGTCTAGCAGCACTAAGCGCTTCCCTTGCAGCTATGACTACTGCATGATCTTGACTCTTATTTGCCTTCCTGTTCCCTGTAACCTGTTCCCTGTCTCCTGCTGCTTTGTATTTTGCCACAGCACGTGCAAAATCTGCTGTTTCGCGTGCAGCGCCTATGAACCAGTCTATATTCTTTTTTCCTGTTTCTGTTAAATATTCTCTTGATAAACCTGCGAAAACTTTAGTGTCATCGACCACATCATCAACCACACAGGCAATCTGGAGGGCCTCGGAGGCAGAAGCAGAGGCAGAGGCAGAAGCAGAGGCAGAGGCGAAGGCGTAAGCATAGGCGGAGGCGGAAGCGGAGGCAAACTCACGTACCGCGAGCATGTTCGCATTGCTCGGATGCTCGATAAATGCTTTCATCGCTTGTGAAGTGAAAGGCCATACTTTATCTTTTACCATTGCCATCATGGCATTGGCCCTATCGCGTTTTGCCACCCAACCATCACCACAAGGAGATGCTCCTAGAGCTTTAACCTCAGCGACACCTGCTTTTTCCATCCAATAATCTTTTTGTATGATAGCTTCCTCTTGACTTAAAGATAGAGGGTTTTTTCCTATTTGGATTGCCTCGACTACTTCCTTCCAATAATTTGAGATCATTATGGCTGCCGCTTTGGCTGTATTCCATCCACTTTTGTTTTTTGCTGCACGTGCTCGAGCAAAGATAGTTTCACCTTCTCTTTTTTTCTCAGCTATCATATGTTGTGTTTGGGATTGCGTGGTAGTTTGTTTAGAAGAACCTTCACCCGTTATATAGCCATCAGAAACATCTAAGGACATGTTAAAAACTTGACTAGAAAGAGAATCAGAAAAAACGGTATTTTCAACGTCACTCCTCCCTGCTCTTACCGATGATACTCCTGCGGTTTCCTCTTCTCTTCCAAAAATTCCCAAAGCTTCTTCTACGCTTTTTGTTCCTTTTTCAACAATTGAAGGGTTCATCATCAAGTGACAACTTAGGTCTTGACCTAAGTTATCACAGTTGGCAGTTGGCAGTTGTCTGTTGGCAGTGATATTGGCTTGTTGGTCAATATAATCTTCTGATCCTAATTCTGTCTTTCTGCAACCTGCGGTCTGATTAATTGCCTCCAGCCTATTTTTATCCTGTCGCCTGTTCCCTGTACCCTGTTCCCTGCTTAGCGCCTGTAATCTGTCCCTTGTAACCTAATTTGTCTCTCTTCCCTGTTCCCTAATTGCTGGCTGCGCAAAAAGAAGATTACAGCTTACTGAAGCGGTAAGAAGAATGGGTGGTATTATCTTTTTCATAGAATTATTGTAACTACCAATATCACTTTATTTCTACGAAATAAAGTGAGGAACATGGATTCTTATCCCCTAAACCTTTACCCCCCTAAACGCGCTCTTTTTCAAGAAAACTTATTGGTATCTGTGCCGTTACGATATTTCGACCTAATTATCTCCCTGTCTTGATATACAGGCAACACATCCCTCTATTATTGAAACACATATACATCCAAATGAACGTGACAAGCAGTCATCAGAAAATAAATTATTGGCATTATTTTCTCCATGATCGACTGTTCTAGCATCTGCATTTTCTGTGTTTTCTCCTCTGCGTTCATTGATTACAACTTCAGTAGTTTTTTTCACCTCAGCTGTCATTTTATTTTGAAGATTTAATTGAGCCTCCAAAGCTCTCTTAGTCTCAGCTATTATAGCTTCTTGAGCTGCCAACCCATTGGTTGCTTGAAGCTTCACTATTATATCGGTGGCAGCAATAAATTCAGCTCTATCAGCAGCAAGGTAAGTAGCCATATTGCTAGCCCCTCTCGTTAACTCAGTTCTCGCATTCTCTGCAGTCTGAGCATTTCTTATTAATCGATTAGTCCAAAAAGGGTCAAACTCTTCAACGTACTTAGTTTTTCTTTCCTCATAAGTTGCCTTAGCTGCTTGAATACAGGCATCTCTAGCAGTCTTTTCGACGTCATAAGCCTTCTGAAGTGCAAGTTTTACTCTGATAACTTGACATGCTTGAATGGTAGATGCACTAGCCTTCCTTGGAGTATCGGCAGCATCAGTAGTCATTACCAAAGCAGTACAAGCTTTCATCCAAGTTCTATCTGCTGCTCTAAAAATTGCATCTTTTATTACTTTATTACAAAGTTCAAGCTCATTAACAGTTTTATTATAAATAACTTGAGCCTTGGCTTCTGCCCGTTCTACTTTCGCAAGTTTCATCTCTGCAGCAGCATTTATTCTCGTTTCTTTCTTTAATAGAACAGTCATTTCATCTCCACACTGCTGAAGATTCTTTTTAGCTTCAACATAAGCAGACCAAGCCTGCTCTTCAATCTTCTTTGCTGCAACAACTTCGTTATTTATCATCAGATTATCTGGTTCTTCGCCTTCTTCTGACTCATTACATCTGAACATAATTTCACTACGAGGAGCTGATGGAGCAGTAAATCTATTTTCTGTTCTCCCTCCTCTTGCAAAGGTTGCTACGTCAGTTATAGCGATTCCACTGTTATTATTCAGCTCTCTTCCTCTTGGCATCGTTTCTTCAGCCTCCATGCCAATAGCAATGGCTTCTATAGCAACTCCAGCACCTCTACCTTCTCCTACCACGACTCTCCCTGGTATTGGTTTTATTGGTTGGTTAGATCCACCACCACAGAGGTGAGGTAATGGTATGGAAATAGATTCTGACTGAGCCAGGAGCCAGCATGGAGTGAAAACTCCGAGGAGAAAATAAGGTAAGATATTTGTAACCATTCGTCCAACAGACCGAATAGAGGCTGTAGGCTGTAGGCTATAGGCTATAGGTTGATCGGTACGCTGATTAAAATTTGAGGGATTACCCTGGCTATAAGTTGATTCTATGGCATATTCTACCGATGGGTTGAACGAATATTTACAGATATTTTTTGTTTTCATAGTAATGTTTTCTAACTGTTCACTCCCCTCTTGGGAGTTTGTTGGTGGAAGGTTAACTTGACTGACCTTGGGTATCTTAAGAAGTTCAAAAAAATAGAATTTAGGCTGAATAATTTACTCGGATAGCCCGAAGGGCGAGTCGAGCGGGAGCGAGAACGCATTATTCGACCTGTGAGCCGAATGACTATATTTCATTTTTACATTTTTCCTAAATGGAGGCAACCAAAAAATAACCTCTAAAATATTTTTTTAAAAGTGAAAAAACTTGCATATTCAGCTCCGATGAGTATAGAATGTAAAGCCGGTCATAACCGTTCAAATCCCCCATCCTTCGGAGGTGAGCTCTGAACTATAGCCTACAGCCACTCAGTTTAGAAAGCCTCCCTTCAACTCTTCAACTCTTCAACTCTTCAACACTACCAAGGTTCCTATCTTGGTCGTATTTTCACGATGACTCTTCCTTCTCATTTTTTAATCATCCTACTCTTGCTCCCTTTCCTGCAACCATGGAGGCTAGCGGCTTCAACGCCAGGTGCGGAGGATTTTTTTAAATATGTCGCGGAAGAAGGAGAACGTCTTGTTGATGAGGTTATTGGAGAAGACAACTCCATCAACCATGAATTCCCCCTTAACTCAGCGCAGGCAGCAGTACAAACAGGTATACATTCAGTTCCCCCATCTGTAGAATGTGCTCCAACGGATCATCAGAGTTCTTCCAATTCTGCCTGCAGCAGTAAGCCTCAACTTCCATCTCCTGCCACAGCATCAGCATCTCTAATCTCTCACCTCCAACCTCCCACCACTGTTCGGCCTGTTGGCCGAATAGTTACGACCGTAGTAAGAGAAGAAAACACTGCAGCTGTTTTTTTACCCCATACAACAATAAGTGCTGCTACGAATGAATGTAATAATACGAGTAGTAATGCCAGTAAGAATCACGATGTTACAACAATAAATATTAAAGGTATAGTTATAGATCTTGTACTATTGAATCAAATTAAAGATCTTACTAGCAAAAAAGAAGAGTATGAAAATCTCTCTGAAACTATATTAAAGGAAGCAAAAGGGATCAATGCAGTTTTTGCGTCTATCATCGATTCGTGGGAAACATTTAAAGATCAAAAAGAAGCGTTTTTTCAACAAATAGATGCTAAAGCAGATGAGGCTATTGAACAAATTGATCCTAGAAGTCATGTCGCTCAGGAACAAAAAAAAGTGATACAAGAAAATCAACAGCTTATAAAAGATAAACTTTTTTTACTAGATCAGTTAACGATATCTCAAGAGGTACTTAATATTGCTATTCAGTATAAAAATAAATTTGCTAATGCTTTTCTAGAAGCAGAAGATCCTGCACTGAAGCATTTTTATTATAAAAATCTTGATTCTATTAATAATAATATTGAAAACCTAGAAAAAGCCGCCGCCGCTGTTATAACACTTTCAGAACAAAAAAACCGTTGTCTTGCTTCTGCTGCTGTAGCGACAGAAGAAGAAGAAAATATTGACATTGCAAAACAGTTTCAAGCTGCAGCTAAGGCTGCTGAAGAAGCCATTACTTCTTACTGTGAATTTGCTCAAGAGATGAAACAAGGAGATGTTCCTTCTGCCTCTCTGCTGCGCATTAAGGGATTTTCTTTAGAGTGTTATGCCTTAGAAGTAGAGTATAATGGACACGCCGCTATGAGCGAAGATGAGACGCAGGCTGATAATTTTGATGAAGTAAGTAATCATGCTCGCAAAGCAGCAGATTTATTTAAAAAAGCAGCTCAAACAAAAAGCGAGGGCAAAATAGAAGCTGCAAAAGCATATGAACAAACAGCTCAATATCACCTTCAAGCAGCTCAAGCAGGTGTGAATGGGGATACCACAAACGCAAAGAATTTTTCAAAAGCAGCCTACCATATTAGCAAAGCAGCATATAACCTGGGAAAAGTAGCTCAAGTAAAAAGTGAAAGTCAAACAGAAGATACAAAAATCTATGAACAAACAGCGCAATATCACTTTCAAGCAGCTCAAGCAGCTGTGAATGGAGATACCACAAAGACAGAAAATTTTTTAGAGGCAGCCTATAATACTTCCTCTGCAGGGGAGGCTCTTAAAATTGCAGCTAATGCGAGAAATGAGGGTAAAGAAAATAAGGCAAAGGTATTAGAACAAGCCGCTCAATATTTTTTTCAAGCAGTTCAAGCCGCTGTGAATGGAGATAGCACGCAGGCAAAGAATTATTCAAGGGAAGCCTACAATATTCTCTGCAGCTGCAGCACTTAAAAAAGCAGCTCCTTCTCTATTTTCTTTGGCCTCTTCTTCGGTAGCCTTGACACCAAACTCAATAGCAATCTGATATTGCTCGGCAGCTTTTCTCCAATACGCTAACACGTCAGATTTGGCACCAAGTGCAACATCGCTTCGCTAGGATGAGCACTAAATTCTTTCATCGCTGGTGATACCGGTGATCCGAATTTTTCGCGCGTCATTTTCATGATGGCGTTAGTTCGATCCCTTTTTGCGCTCCATATATTTTCACAGGGACTGTCTGCGAACGCCTTAATTTCTGCAAGCTTCCCTTGTTCTATCTCGCGTTCTCCTGTGACTTCCTCACAACCCTTTCCATCTTCCATCTTCCATCTTCTAGCTCTTCCATCTTCCACATTTTCCCTATCTTCCATCTTCCATCTCCTATCTTCCACAATGGCTGCTTCTTGATTTTTCTTAAATGCTACTACAGCGTAAGCAAAAGTAGCTAACTGCTTCTTCTTGACTCAGTGCTAGGGTACTTTTCCCTGCTTTGATTTCCTAAACAACTCCATACCAATAATTTGAAACCGTTATGGCTGCTGCTTTGGCTTCGTTCCAACCATTGACACTCTTCGCTTTCCTAGCTTGAGAAAATGCCTTTTCTACTTCGATGATTTCTTTCTTGAGATAGTCATTTACGGAGTTACTTGTTGGATCAAGGTAAGAATCTTGGTAAAGTTGAAATGTTGAATGCCAGTGCTACGGAAAACCGTAGACAACGAAGAGTAATTTACTCGGATAGCCCGAAGGGCGAGTCGAGCGGGAGCGAGAACGCATTATTCGACCTGTGAGCCGAATGACTATATTTCATTTTTACATTTTTCCTAAATGGAGGCAACCAAA
>DATEBV010000263.1:0-2269 GCA_035287205.1 Chthoniobacterales bacterium
TTCTGAGAAAAAGGGGCAGTCTCCGGATTTCAAGTAAAGAGATTAATTCTTATCTTCATCACTTTTATTTTTTATATAATAGATATACCAACTTAAACCTTAAACTTATCGTAGTTACTCAGGTAGAGACCTTGATCTGTCTCTGTTAAAGAGAACTCCCAAAATAAATTTATTAAAAAAATCTTTGGAATAAATCCTGGGACTGACCCCTTTTTAGAATAGTGACATATAAACTCTTAAAACAATGAAAACACATCCTTTCCTAACCGCTGCTCTACTAACCCTACTTCATAATACAACAACCTTTGCTATGGATCCTCAAGAAGCAAAGGGGATCATTGGGGAACTTGAACAGTTCTGTGGCAATGAAGTTAATCAGGTTGAACAAACGACAGCTGTCACTACTACTGAAGTATTAACATCAGCTGAATACCAAAGCTCATCAAGCACAGCTATAGTGGGAAAAAGAAAGAGAGAGGGTGAAGAAGATTCTGCTAAAATACCAGTTAAAGAAGATGATGTTAATCAAAGTATTTCAGAAAAAGATCTCCCTGATTTTCTTAAACTATCAGTTGAGACCGATGTCGCAGGCAAAGAGAGTGAGAGTATTAGTTTGAATATGCTAGGCAAGTCTCTCCAAGCTATGGCAGACTACCAAGCAAAAGCAAGTGAAGCCGAAGAAACAGGGAAAGCAACTCTTGCCGCTGGCTATAGAGAGGCTTCTACAATATCGGAGGAGGCAGCTCATCGGTATAAACAATCAGTTGCACTCTTAGCCGAAGAAAAAGAAGATGAGAGTGATAGTTTTAGTTTTGAAGGTAATGCTCTTCAACTCAAGGCTGACTACCAAGTAAGAGCGTTAGAAGCAGAAGAAAAAGGGGAAATAACTTTAGCTGCAGCCTATAGGGAGGCTGCTGTAACATCCCAAGAAGCCGCAGATCAGAGCAAACTAGCAATTTTAGCCTATGCCGAAGGAAAAGAAAGAAAGGGTGACGCTTGTAATTTAGCAGGCGAGTCCTTCCAACTCAAGGTAGGTTATCAAATAAAAGCGCTAGAAGCAGAAGAAGCAGGAAAAACAAGCTTAGCAGTAGGCTATAGAGAGGCAGCAGCAACTTCACAAGAGGCAGCAGATCAGAATAAAATAGCTGTTTTAGCCTATACTGAAGGAAAAGAAAGGGAGGGGGATATTTATAATTTAATAAGTGAATCCTTTCAAGCCAAAGCAGATTATCAAACAAAAACAATAGCAGCGAAAGAAACAGGGAAAACAAGCTTGGAAGCAGGTTATAGAGAGGTCGTAGCAACGTTCCAAAGAGCCGCAGATCAGCGAAAACAAGCAGTTCAGGCTTATCTTGAAGGAAAAAAAAGTGAAGCTAATAACTCGAGTTGGAAGCAGTATTAGAAGGAGCTGTCGCGTATTATCAGCAAGCAATTTTAGTATCTACTAATGGGAAATTTTATGATAATGAAAGTTATAATAGTGAAAATTCTTGTTTGGCTTCAGTAGCCCTGTATCTCCAATCAAAGGCAGATAGTCAAGCAAAAGCTATTGAAAAAGAAGAATCCGAAAAAAGTGTCATTTAAAAAAACAACAGAGTTCTGCCTCAAGGCTGTAGAATCACTTAAACTTAAACTTACTACGAAGCAGTAATAATTCTATGAAAAATCCATCTTTTCACTTTCTTCTGGCAGTTCTTATATTGCTCACACTTCTCCATTCTACCACAATCTTTGCCATGGATTCTAAAGCGACGGAAGAAGTAATGGAAGAAGTTATTGATGGAATAGAACAGTTCTGTGGCGATGAAGTTAATCAGGGTGAAAATAGTCTGGAGGCAGCTAGTCAGCTAGCAGGTGGCAATCAGAGTACAGAAATCAATCAGATTGAATATAGTAATAAGACTAATAATCAACAATTAACTTCTTTTATTACTATTAATTCTGAAAAAATATCTGACGCTGAGAATGCTTTTAGATTTGTGGGAAAGAGCCCTCTTAGTACTACTAGAGTTCTCTCCAAACTTGCTACAGCGAATGAAGTGCAAGGAGTTTACGGCGCTGAAAAATTCGAGAGGAAGGAGCTAATCGATGGTTCAGGAGTGGATATTTCATTACCATCTTCTGTTGCAGCAGCGGTACCTACAGCCTATAGCCTACAGCCTATAGTCTCTATTCAGCCTGTTGGTCGATTAGGAGGCTGCATTTTCTCACTCCCTTCAGGAATCATTTGGAATCTTCTAAGATCACCTGAACCAAAATTAACTGCTTA
>DATEBV010000264.1:0-2008 GCA_035287205.1 Chthoniobacterales bacterium
GTATTGATCGTGTCTGCAAACCCTGCCAACTTGGAAACTCCTGCACTAACCACTTGAGCATGCAGTTCTGGAACATGGCCTAAGGCATCTCCAGCAATTCCTGCATATTTGGCGATCTTCCCCAGACGGGTTTTTTCCAATTCTTCGCTTGTTATTGCTTGGGTGGCTTGCTCGAGTTTCTGTTCGGATAAGGTTAACTTTTTACGACTTTCTTGAAGTGCATGCCCAAGACGACTATGCTCTTGCCATCCACGATCACGCTCAATCCATGCCTCGTCGGCCTTTTTATAATGATCTTGAAGTTGGGTTGAAGAATGGGCAATGACTTTTTCAATTGCCCGTTGGGTTTGCTCTTTTAAGGCTGGGTCAATGGACTGATGTGAAGGTGAAAAAGTATTGGATGAGCTAGCATTATTTTGTATGATTGTAAACGTAGCAGAGTTAGTAAAATCTTCTGTAAATTCAGATGGCCTTGCAAAAGATTCTTTTTCTCCTGAAATTCCCAATTCTCTT
Source organism: Chthoniobacterales bacterium (assembly GCA_035287205.1). GTDB lineage: Bacteria > Verrucomicrobiota > Verrucomicrobiia > Chthoniobacterales > UBA6821 > CAIWMF01. Next base: position 514 of record DATEBV010000264.1, read on the forward strand.
TTGAGAGCTTTCGCTGCCCCTTCGATTACTGCAGATTCCATCATAAGTTGTGGACTAATATTTCCCTCTACATCACCCTTCAAAAGATAGGTAGTGCCGGGATTGACTACCACAACCTTATCACCATTCAAGGTGTAAACTCCATCCTCAGTTGTTTTTTTGCTTTGGGCGCCCCTTGGTTGGCCATTCTCTAGCCAGTTGCAATACCGCGCCTGATCAAACCAGCTCACAAAGGTAATTGGATCCTCCCCTTTCCCTTCAATTACTGAGTAACTGTAGTTACCGGGCAACCCTGCACGCACAATGCAAACGTCCTCATGATCCAATCTAATCTGCTCATCGTAGAGATGATGTGGATCATCAGCCGCTACAGCATTAAGAAAATCACAGTAATGCCTAACAGTGACGTTAAATAGCGCTGGGACAACATCACCACTTCCAATTTCATCAATAGATCTCGCACAGGTACCAATATTAGAGTAATTCTCTCTCCCATTATTTTGAGTACCATCATCGGAGTGGCTTGGCATCAGGGCCAGAAGATAATGAGAGCTGAGTAAAATAGCTAAAAAACAGAGGAAACTTTTCATATTGGTTTAGTTCTAAAGAGGAATTCATTGAATCAATTCCTATGAAACCGTTAATTATTTCACTAAAAATTAAAAAAGTGAAGAAAAAAATGTTGACGTTATTAAAAAAAGTGGTAATTTCAACATTAAGGAAATTCCTCTCATACCACGATTGGCTTCTCTGAATGAATTGTATGCCTGATGATTCTAAACAAATAACTCAACCCGTTTCCTCTAAAAAGCCCAAAAAGCCAAGAAAAGAGACCGATGGGCCATGGAAAGATGCCCTCGAATTTTTCCTTGAACAATTTTTTGCTCTATTTTTCCCAGACTGGGGCAAGCAGATCAATTGGAAAAAAAAGCCCAAGGCTTTGACCCCCGATCTTCCTGATCAGTCCGGCACTAAAATATGCGATCGAATTTTCGAGGTAGAGCTACTCAATGGGGAGAAAGAAATAATTTTCCTCCACTTGGAAATTCAGGGGCAAAAACAGGAAGAGTTGCCTCATCGCATGATGACCTACAATTTTGGTACTCATAAGAAGCATGGCAAACCGGTAGTAAGTATAGCCATCGCTCTCGACAAAAAACTTGTATGCTCTTCGGGTTTATTTGAGCAGATTCACCCTTTTAAAAATGAGCCATACCTTCAATTTTGGTATGATATAATTAAGATTTGGAGTTTTAAGGGAAGAGAGGAAGAACTCAAAAAAAAGGATAATATTTTTGCCTTGGTCGTACTTGCTCAATTAGCGATAATGGATGATAAGAATGATCAAGAGTTGAGAAAACATAAAAAAACGGCTCTCTTTCGAGAACTGTTCACACGAGGATTAAAAAAAGATATCATTGAAAAATTGTACAAAATTATCGATTGGTTAATACCATTAGACCCAAAACATATGATCGCACTTCAAGAAGAAATT
>DATEBV010000265.1:0-24363 GCA_035287205.1 Chthoniobacterales bacterium
AAATGAGAGAAGAGCTCAAGAGTGTTGTAGCGTATGATCAACAAGAATGCGGTAGAGAAGAGAGAATTGTTCAAGCTGTCCAAGATATAGACCAAAGGATAGACGCTACAAGATCTAAATGTGAGAAAGATCTTAGAAGCAAATCTCAACAGAAAATCAAACAACTTCAAGTGAACATTGAAAGAACAACAAAAGCAGCTCAAGCAGCAAAAGGTAAAGGATATTACTCAGAAGAAGCTGAAGTTTATAATAAGGCAAGCCAAAATTGGCTTAACGCAATTGAACAACAACGTCACGAGAACGAAGAACAAGTTATTTTCTATGAAAAAATAGCTAATCTTTACGATCAAAGTGCAGGCCAATATAATTATCTGAATCGAAGAGCAGAAGAAGCAGAAAGATCCAAGTATGATAGGGAACAAAGTATAACCCCTTATATTAACTTAACATATCGTACGTCAAATGCTAAAGCATTTTATAATGCTGCTAACTGTCTGGAAGAAGCAGCAAAAGCAAAAGATCAAAACACTCCAGAAATAGCTTCTCTTTATACTCAAATAAGTGAATTTTATGAGGCTTTGGCTTCCAAAAATAGTAAAGCTGCATTACGTATATGTCCCGGATCTCGAACAAATATCTACGAATCTTGGAAAGATGCGGAGTTATATTATAATAATTGTGCTTCAAAAGAAATGGCCGCTGCACTTGAATCAGGTGCTGAACAATTATTGCAAGCTACTGCTTCTTTAAAAAAAGCTTTTGAAGCAGAAATAAAAGAAAATTCTGAAAGCGTTCGTCTTTATATCCAAAAAGCTGAACAAAATTATTCTCTTGCTAAAGAATATGCTATAATAGCAGATAATTTCGAGTTGATACCAATTGCAGCTTATAAGCACCAAATAAGTAATGAACAGTATTCGAAAGGCTCAGAAAACTTAAGACAGCAAAAAGGGCGTTGGGAAAAAACTGCTGAATTATTTAAGTTAAGCTCAGAACAATTATCCCAGGCTGTTACTTTCTTAGAAGAAATCGAGAAGGAGGAAAATCAGAGTGATTTAGAAAATATACGTCCTTTTTATATCCAAAAAACAGAACAAAGTTTTACTGTTGCTACTAATTACTATAAGGCAGCGCAAGCAGTAGGATTAGGACAAGGAGAAGAAGCAGAGTGTTGGAAAATGGCAGCTGAAACAGCAGCCAAAGCTTCTCTTCAAAAAGTCTCAGCGAATCCAGAAATTGCGCATTGTTATACTCAATCAGCAGGGTTTTATGAAGAGTTAGTTACTGAATATCAGAAAAAAAATAAAGCTACTAAAGAAAAAAACTGGCAAGAGGAGAACGTAAGTCAAAAAAAAATTGATACTCTTAAATTAATCGCTTCTCAGTTGTCTTCCTCGGCCTTTGCTTTAGAAGAAGCAGATAAGGCTCAAGCTCAAGGAGCTACAGAAAATTCATTAGTAAATGTTCTTTATCTTCAACAAGCCGAGCATTATCAGTTTCTTGCTGATGAATACAATAAAGTAGTGCAAGCCGAAATCATGGAAATCAGAGAAGATGGAAATAGTCACAAAGGAACTAATGCTGATTGTTTGAAGAAAACGGTTGAATCGCTTAACGCTATTGCTGGACAGCTGTCGCAAGCAACTGCTTTCATAGGAGTAATCAAAGCAACTGCTCAGAACGCGCCAGAAATTGTTCATCTTTATATTCAAGGAGTAGAGCGTACTTATGCTTCAGCAACAGTATATGAGAAAACGATCAAAGATAATACAGCCTTAGCAACAGGGAATCTAGAAGAGTCTATTCGAAAGGAAAATCTCTCTCAATTAGGTAGAGAATGTGATGAGGCAAATTGGCTTGCATTGAGTGCAGATCAATTATTTTCTGGTGCAAATGATTTAATTGAAGCTGGTATAGAACAAAAAAGTGAGGAAGCAAATCAAGAAGTTATTTCAGTTTATACTAAAAGTTCAAAATTGAAGCAAGCCTTAGCTGAAGAATATCTCAAAGCAATAAAAAACCATGCTTCCTATTATCATTGCAAAGGATCTTCTCGTGATAATAGCAATGGTACTGCGATTGAGTTACTAAAATTGAGTGGACCTCAATTAACTTTTGCTAGTAATGGCTTAAAAGCACTTCTAAGAGAACAAAAGAGCAAAAAGTTAAATTATCAAAGAATAGTCCACCTTTATACTGAACAAGTTAAGTGTAGACAGGCTATTGGTGAAGAATACCTCAAAGTGGCCCAAGCTTACGCTTCGGATAATATTAAAAAAGGTGTTATTTCAGCGCTTTTAGGAGCAAAAATGGATTTAGATTATGCCAGTGGTCATTTATCTGCAGCAGAGACAGAACAAGAAAGAAAGCTTTCAGATAATGATCAATATAGTAAAGCATTATACTGTAAGAAGAAGCACGATGCAGTTAAAGTATACCTGCAATCAGCCCAAGCTTATGCTTCAGGAAATTCTTATGAAGGTCAAAAATTGTACTTACAAGCGAACGATCTGTCTAGAAAATAGCATTTTATAAAAGTAAAAGGGTCATAAAAGGGTCAGTCCCTGAAATTGTAGAATTTGGTGCCACTTCATGAAATTTTAAAATGAACTAGCACTATTTTTTCGCTTGAAAGTATTAATAAAATTGAAAATTGGTATATTATGATAGCTCTACATGATACTAAGACAACTACGTATAGAATATGAAGGTGCGATGTATTAGGCACGGTCTAACAAATAACTTACGCATAACAAACGGTATTTTCAAAAAATAGATATCGATAAAACAGAATTCAAAATAAATTTTAGGAATGACAGTGAAAGTACGTTACAAATTAATGTAACGAGCTGAAACTACTACGAACTATGAACTATGAACTGATCTCCAAATTAATAGTATATTATTAATTTGGTGATCGTTTATGTGATGAATCGAAGAGATCGCGGAGAACTCATTTTTTTGGATGATCGTGATCGGGAAAGCTTTTTAAAAACATTAGGCGAAGTTTGTGTCAACGCCGATTGGCAAATTCATGCCTACTATCTTATGAGTAATCATTTTCATTTGGTTCTTGAGACACCTAAGTCAACATTAGTGGATGGTATGAAATGGCTGCTTGGTATCTACACGCAGCGCTTTAATGCACGTCATCAAAAATTGCCTCGTATGGATCTCATCAAAATAGAAATTGCTCAATTAATCAGATCTCAAACAACTCTTTCACTCAAGTGGATTGCTTGGGAGTTAAAAGCTGGAGTCGTTGGCACATTAGCATTATCTTTAAGGAAAAATAAGAAAGAAAAAACTTCATGAACTGGCACCAAATTCTACAATTTCAGGGACTGACCCGAATGCCAGGTAAGTATTCGGTTAACCAATCAACAGAAGTAAAATCTGCTAAGGGGTTAACTAATGATGAGAGTGATATCGCAAATCTTAATCAGCGTATTAATGAACCTCCAGCCTCTATTAGGCCGGTTGGCCGAATAGGTACCCTTACAGTTCCTATATTACTAACCCTGCTTCATTCTAGCACAACCTTTGCTATGGATCCGCAAGCGATCGCAGAGGTAACAGAAGAGATTATTGAGAGAATAGAAAAATGTCCAAATGAAGAAGTTCATCAGGCTACAGCTAGCGAAATTCAGAATACACTTTCGAAAGGACAAGGGGAAATAAGCTTAATTTCTCCTGCTTCTTCTTTATTAAGTTCAAATGTTGATTTTAGTGAAAGCCATTTTAGTTCTAATTCGGGGAACGGGATTGTTTCTTTTTTAGTACGTAGTGTAGAGACTACTACTAAAACAAGCGCCGACACTAAAGCTAAAGCCATTGACGCAGATGCAAATGGTAAAACAGAATTAGCTGCAAAATATAGAACCGCTGTTGAGAGGTTGGATAGCGCCGTAGTCTCCTACGAAAAGGCAATTCAAACTTATACAGTGGAAAAAAAAGATGAATCTAATAGTTGGAATAATGTGGGCGGAGCTGCGAGTATGGCCGCCGAGGCATTAATAAAAGCCATTGAAGCGAGAGAGTGTGGAAATGTTTCCCTTGGAGAAGAATACGAACGAGTGATAGAAAAATCGGAACGATCTGTTGAATTCAGTAAGCAAGCCGTCCAAAGCTTTTGCATAGGAAAAAGAAACGAGGGCATTAGTTGGCATAATGCAGGCTCTTCTACCCAATCAAGTGCTGAAGTAATGCTAAAAGCCATTGAAGCGAGAAAGAATGGAAATGCACCCCTTGGAGAAGAATACGAACGAGCAGCAGCAAGATTTGAACAAGCTGCCGAACTGGGTAAACAAGCAGCTGCTATCATTGCCTCAGGAAAAGAAGAAGAGGGGGAGCATGTACATAATGCGGGCTATTGTACCCAATCAAGCGCCGAAAGAATAATGAAAGCTATCGAAGCAGATCAAAGTGGAAATATGGCTCTAGCTAAAAAATATCGACAAGTAGCAGAACAATCAGCGGAAGCCGCAAAGTTCATTGAAAAATCTGCACAAGCTTGCGCTTCAGAAACTAAAAGAAAAGAGGCGATTAGTTGGAGGCAAGCAGGCAAGTATACTCAGTTAGGGGTGGAGAGTCGACTTAAAGCCTTTGACGCGGAAACTAATGGAAACTTAGAAGAAAGAAATCGACAACTACAAGTAGCCGTAACATTAGCGAGAGCAGCAAAACTCATGAAACAATCTGCAGAAGCTTATGCAACAAAGAATAGAACAGAAGGATCTCGTTTGTATCGAGAAGCTGAAGTTGCTAAGGCTACTGCAGATGAATTAGAATCCTTGTGAGCTCCAACTGAACTGAAGTATTTTTTTCACCAACATAACCGTAACAGGCAGAAGGAATAGCAACAAAAGAACACAAAGAAACACAAAAAAAGAAATATGGTGATGACTTGATTAATTAGTTAGCCTAAGCTGTTTCGCAGCTATTGGTGCTCTAAGTTGAAGCAGGGTCTCAATTTTTCAATATGATGTTGTATCGTTTTTCTGATTCGATGGATAATTTAATTTTAAATTCCCTTTTGTAAAAAGATTATCGAATGATATAGATTTTTTTGTGTTTCTTTGTGTTCTTTTGTGGCTATTTTATTCCTTCTTCCTTCAATTCAGTTTGAGCTCACGAAAAAAATATCAAATTTTCGACGAGTAATTTCTCAAATACAAACTATGAAAATACATCCAATCCTAGCCATTGCTCTACTAACTCTACTTCATCATACGACAACTTTCGCAATGGATCCACAAGAGGTAAAGGGTGGCATTGAGGAACTTAAGCAATTCTTTAACAATGAAGTTCATCAGTGTGAGAGTAGTTCATCAAGTGCGGCAATAGCTAGAAACAGAAAAAGAACTTATGAAGAAGATTCTGCTAAGATGAGTGATGAAGAAGATAATTTTGAGAACCCGTCTTCACGGTCATCCTCAACTGCCTGTTTAGAGGAAAAACTTCGGGAAGGAGGTAGTACTCACCGTATAGAGATGAATACTAGGTTTGTAGCAAGGAGGGTTGTTTATTTAGAGAAAAGTGCTTCGGATTGGGCAGGTAAGGCTGCCTATTTTAGTGCAGAGTACCAAGTAAAAGCATATGAAGCGGAAGAAAATGGAAGAAAAATTCTCGCAACAGGTTATAAAGAAGTAGCTTTAATGTATCAACAAGCTGCAGATCATAGAAAATTAGCAGCTGAGGCTTATGCTGCACGAGAGAGTTGGAGTATAGGTTTTAGTTGGGATGATGCAGGTAAGGCTTTTCAATTACAGGCAGATTATCATAAAAAAGCGATCGAAGCACGAGAAGCCAGGAAAGAAATTCTAGCTATTGGCTACGAAGAGGTAGCCGCAACAGCAAGGAGAGCAGCTGAAAAGCAGAAAGAATCAGCTTTAGCCAAAATTTCAAATAAGATTAAAGAGGGTTCTTTCTTGTATTTGGAAGGCCGATCTATCCAATCACAAGCGTACTGCCAGGTGAAAGCGATTGAGGCAGGAGAAGCAGGGAAAGCAATTTTGGCAGCTGGCTATAGAGAGGTTGCTGCAACATATCAATGTACAGCGGATCAGTGGGAAAAAGGAGCAGAGACCTTTGCCTCAGGAGAACAGGCCAGATGGTTTATTTGGCAATTTGCAGCCAATTCTCTTGAACAGAAGGCAATATATCAAGAAAAATTAATCATAGCTCAAGATGCTGAAAAAGAGGCTCTCGTAGTAGGTTATCAAGAGGTAATAGAAATATTCCAGAGCTCATCAGAGTATTATCAACAAGCACTAGCAGCGTTTGCCTTAGAAAAAGAGGATGAAGGTGCAGGTTGGAAGAATATTGCTGATTTTCTTGCATTAAAGGCAAAAAATAAGATAAAAACTGTTGAAGAGACAGAACAAGCGAGGCTTCTATACCCAATCGGATTAGAAACACCAAGCGTAATTCAGCAGCTTTTCTTATCGGAGAGCAAAAACAATATATCTATTATGCCAAGTGCAGATGAAATGTTATCAACTTTCTTCTCTGAAGAACTGTCCTCTTCTTCATTTTGTTCGGATGTAGAAAGTGTAGCCAAAAAAGATACGGACGTTCTTTCCACACTCGCAATGCCCCAGGAAGTATCGTTTCAAAAAGATTCTAATTTAGAGGATTCAATGGCGTTTTCAAGACGCTGTAAGAAATGGATTGAAGAAACACAACCAGCTGAAGGATCTGGTAACATCTTATCGGATTATATGATTGATATTCTTAAACGTGGGGTAAATTATCATTTTATTAAAGATTTTGAAACATATCGTGGTTATGTTTTAACAGCTTACGAGCAAGGAGACTATCCTTTAGCTTCTGCTTGGATTCAAGTTGCTGAAGATATGCAACAAGCTCTTGAATATAATATTAAACATCATGAATTTTCTAAAAAATTCTGTTGGGACTGGCATTATACTTGTGAGGCAATGCAAAAAATGGCTGGCTATAGAGCAGAGTATATTAAAGCAGCTATTTCTCAAACTCCAGAAATTATCACTGAATGGAAAAAAATAGTAGAAGAGTCACAGTCTATTGCTAACAATTATAGAAAAGTCGCAGAGGCATCTTCTTTCGGAAATCTAGAAGAACCCAACCGGTGCGATAATAATATTAGTGATTCTATAAGAGAGAGAGCTTCGAAGTTAGAAAAAATTGCTCAAGCTCTTAGACATCGATCGATGCAGCTATCGGGATCGCCAAATTAATAACATACTATTAATGTAACTAAAGGCTGAAGGCTAAAGGTCGAAACAGGCTGTTCAGTAGCTTCTCAACAAACTATACAATGTAGTTATACTACATCTTCGCAGCTCAACCATTTGGTTCAGGTCCGTCCTCCGAAGGAGGGGAGCTGAACGCTTACCAATAATTCTTATGTCAGATCTCAAACAAAACAAGAAATCTTGTCAAAGATTATTCAGTTGTAGTTATGCTCTCCTTAGTTCAATCATCTTATTCAATGGAACTATTCTGTTGGCGATGGATCCCTTGACTATTGGAAAAGGAGCAGAAGCTTTGGGTAAAGAATTAGGTGTTGTTGAAAAAACATCTTCTCCTTTAAACTCACCCAGTCAAGAAAGTCCTCCACTTTTCTCTGAAACTTCATCAATAGCATCATCATCAGATTCTTTTAGTCTCAAGAGAAAAAGAGAAAAGGAAGTGTTCGAAGAAGCGAGAGTTAGAAAACAGCTTAAGGAATACGAAGATGCTGAAGCTATTCAACAACCTCAAGCAACTATTGTATATGTTTCACCAGAAGCACAGCAGGCCATCACAGCAAGGAGGCAAGAAGGTGAAGCTGCTTTTTTAAGAGCTCGAGAGGTAAAGAGTGAAAGTGCTTGGAATGAAGCTAAAAAAATAGCACTAGCAATTTCAAATGATTGGAATGGAATTGTTGGAGAAATTAAAACGGGAATAAATTCTCTAGTGATGAGTCAAAAAGAAGCTGCTATGCAAAGAGATTATTGGAGATTTAAAGCAGATATCGCAGAAATCAAAGCTTTGAATGAAGCTCCTTGGCCAGAAAGTATTTGTTATTCAAAGTCAGAGAACAGGGGAGAGGAGATGAATATGATCATTAGATATAAGATTTGGCCAATAGTATCAGAAATGATGAATCTTTTTATTCAATATCCGAGTGAAGAGAAGATGCTGGCTATGCGTCAAGTTGCTTCTGATGTTACTTCCGTTTCCAGTGATTCTTTTGGCTTTACTGGTGCTACCGGTGAGAATAGAGAAGCTTCCTATATTGTTGCTACGACTTTTGCCTTCACTGCACTTTCAACCTCTACATTTGGTTCAGCTTCTGAAGTTTTTGAGGCTGTCAGTATGGTTAATGACTTGGCTAATGAAGCTAAGGAAGAATTTAACAAGATGAAAGACTTTCAATATTGGTGGTTACGTGATGAAGAGGATCATCTCAATTGGGTCGTTTCTGTTGCATGTGAAACAGAAGGTTTTTTGCGTGCTGTGGCACAGTATAAAGCAGAGCAAGAGACGACCATTGCAGAGGGCAATGGACAAGCAAAAATAGAAGATGCAAATCAAGAGCTGGCAACAGTTGCAAGAGAGGTATTCACTGTTGCTACAATGAGAGACATTCAAGAGCCTTTAAAAGAAAAGAAAGCCAATGTACTAAAAAAGATGATTTGCAAAAAATTTGGATTGCCAGTATCGAACATCATGCAGGAATTTATGGCTCATCCTAGCGAAGCAACGCTAAGGGCAACGAACAATCCTTTTCTAGTTGCCATGACTGCTACTGAAGCAGAAGAAACAATGGAAATTATTAAAATTGCAAGATGTGACGGAATCATATATGACTACTTTACAAAAGAACAGAATGAAAAATTAAAATTTGCTCAACTCTTAGAATTTTTTAGAGCTATAGCAAAGTTTAAGAGAGAGCAGGAGGCTGCTACATAGACTCTACAGTGAACGATTACGATTTAGTAATCATTTTATCAATAAGTATCAATAAAGCAAATAACCTTGTCCCTATGAAAAATTCGATAAAGAAAATTATCCCTACGTTGTTATTTGCTGTTTTAAGTACGACTCTCCTTTTAGCAGAAGTCGATCAAGGTGATAACCTTGATTGTCACCTCATGATGAATCCTTCGCTTGAAGAAGGCACTAAAGCTGTCGGAGATGCCTTAGGGATTTTTGGAAGAAGCATTATTATGGCTGAGGGAACGGCAGTTGAGGGTAGGAGCGCAGGAGAAGGAATAAATAATATTGTGAATGCCGTTTCTTCGAGTAATGTTTTGAGACTGCGAGGCGGCGGACCTAAAAAATCCGCACTCGTTCAAACTCCCTGTCAACAAACGGTGCAATTAAATGCTTTTACCAGTGAAGAAGCCGCTGATTTAGTTCAGATGCCTCCTTCGCAGGAAGAGGCATCTGAACGGGTACAAAAATCCCAACCTACGGAAGAACTTAAATCCACTGGAGATTTAGCTTCTAGAACAACACTCTTCAGTTCTACCGACACAAGTGCATCAAGATCAGTTACTCAACAGAGCTCATCAAGTAGAGGAATAGTAGAAAAAAGAAAGAGAGATATTGAAGAAGATGGTCAACAAAATATTGAAGGTTGTAAAGAGAGTCAGAAAACTCATAGTAGCAATGTATGTTATGAGAAATATCAAAATAAAGCTGCAAGTGCACGGCATGATTCTGCGTTATGTCAGAAAGAAGCTCTCAAGGTATCTCTTGTAAAACGACCTAAAAAAGTTATTGAGCTTTGGAATCAGGCAGCAAAACAATATGAACGTGCCGCTTGCTGTTATGAACGCTTTGGAAACTATCTGATAGATAAGTTCAGTATTCATTATGATTCGGATGAGGATCGGGTTGCTGATTTTTATGTATCTAGTGCTGAGTGTCTTATTTTAGCCGCAAAGTTGCTTGATCAAGCTGAATTTGAGAAAAATAGTAATCAACCTGCATCTTTAGATACGGTATTTTCAATTGAAACGAGTATGGTGGAGCTTTGGGAAAAAGTAGCTGAACAATATCAACAAGCAGCGAATTCTTATGAAGATGTTGCTGGATCATTCGCTAGGGATATAAGACGGCAGATTAGAACTGCTGGAAACAACGATAAAATTAGGGCTAGTAAATTTATAAGGCATTCTGCAGATTTTAGAGCTGATATATTAAAGGATACCGCTAAATATTGTAAGAAAGCTTTTGAAGTAGAAAGAAATCCTATAACACATAGCCAAGCGGTCCTTTATCGGGAAATAGTCGAGCAATGTTACATTGCTGCTAAGTGTGACTACCAAAATATGTCTCAAGCTGACGTATTACAATGTATTGATGATTATCAGAAGAAAGCTATAGAAGCAGAAAATAGCGCTTTGGTAGATAAGGAAATGATAGTGATCCTATATCAAAAAATAGCTGATCAATATCAATATCAACTTGATACACTAAAACGCAATCATTATTCATCTTATTCGAATTGCAGCTAATTTTGAGCAAATTAATTTGTGGCAACTTTTCACCACTACTAAGATTCCTATTATCAACTTAAACTTTAAACTTAAACTACTATTCAGCCTGTTGGCCGAATAGTTACATCCATTCAATGAAAAAAATTATACCGACCTTTTTTCTTGTTGTTTCAGCAAGTACTAACTTTCTTTTTGGTAATATTACTACGAATTATAATAATCAGGTTACAGGGAACAGCGAACAGGCACTAAGCAGAGAACAGAGAACAGGGTGCAGGGTACAGTTAATAGACAGCAGAAAGAGAGAATTAGGATTAGAAGATTATATTGGCCAACAAGCCAATATTACTACGAACTACGAACTACCAACTACGAACTGTAACAATCAAGGTGCAGGCCTTGATTGTTACCTGATGATGGATCCTGCAGAACTGAAGAATATCGAAGAAGGGATAGAAGGTGTAAAAGGATCTTCAGGAAAAGTAGGGATCTCATCCAAAGTCGTCGATACGATTTCAGCCATAGACTCCCCCGTTAGAAGTAGTTCATCAAGTGTAACGGCACTTGAAAAAACAACCTCTGGTGTAGTGGTAGCATCGACCGTTGACGAAACGGGTGAGGGAAATACGACGAATGCATTTCTTGAGGAAGAAATTTGCAATAACATTTATACCAGCTGTCTTGCCAAAGTAGCAGCGATGTCACAGAGTAGAAGCCTTGTTGTTGGAGGCAGTTCTGAAGCGAATCTGCAAGCAGCCGGAGAGTGGAAGACTGCTGAAGATGTGGCTGAAATAGATCTCGATCAATGTAAGAGTGTTTATGATAAGGCTAAGAGAGAAGCAGACGAGTCAAAAGGATCTACTGATTACTCTATTAAAAAACTGGAGGAAGCACTTGCTGACGCTAGAGTTGGAACTGCTCGCTCAGTATTAAAGGCTATTAAGGCAGGGAATACGACTTATAGAGCTTCTGCAGAAGTCGAACTTGCTTCTGCTCAACAGAATGAATTGAACGCAGTTACTGCTTATAATCAAGCAAAAGAGCAGGCAGAAATAACGAAGTGGACCGTTGCTGCAGAAGAAGCTCAACAGAAAGAAACTACAGTACTTGCTGCGGGAAAAAAAGAAGAAGGTACTCAATGGTACTACTTAAGAATTGCTTTATCGGATGCCGTGAGGAAAAAAAGAGAAGCCATCCAAGCAGAAAAAAGTGGGAAAATAGAATTAGCAAAATCCCTTCGTGATCAGGCTTTGCAAAATATTCAAACCAGTGAATTTTTAACTAAGTCAGCTATGGCGTACGCTGCAGGAAAAATAAATGAAGGTAGTAGTTGGAGTAATGTGAGTTTTGCTTGTGTGCGCGGAGCTGCGCAAACAAAGAAAGCGATTCAAGCAGAGAAAGAAGGAAAAAAAGAGTTGGCCTCATTATGGTGTGAAGCGGTTTTACAAAATGCTCAATCTAGTGAGTCTTATGTTAAAGCAGCCACAGCATTCGCTACAGGAAGAACAACTGAAGGTGATAGTTGGTATCGTAGAAGTAATGCTCTAAAGAGTGCCGCTGAACAAATTGGAAAAGCAATTGAGGCAGAGGTAAATGGAAGAACAGAGTTAGCCGCATTCCTGCGCAAAGCAGTCGAACAAAACATACAAGTTGGAGAGATTTGTGCCAAGGCAGCTATAGCACGGGCTACAGGGAAAATGCCTGAAGGTAATAGTTGGCATAGCGCAGGAAAATCGTTAATGACTGCAACAGAACAAACCGTGAGAGTTTTTGAGGCAGAGTCAAATGGGAAAATAGAACTAGCCGCCTTGTGGCGTGAAGCGGCTTTACTCAATAAACAATCTTGCAAAGATTATACTCAGGCAGCCATAGCTCATACTGAAGGAAGAACAAGTGAAGGTAATAATTTTGATGCAATGGGTAAGGCCGCTTACGATAAAGCTGAGGCGATAGCAAAACAGGCAGAAGTACTACGCTTGAACTCAGGAACTGTTAAACAAGCTGTAGAGGGAATAAGGGCAATATCGCCAGTGCCTCCTGCTTCTTTAGCACTTCCAACATCCCCAGTACCTCCACAAGCCAAAACAACAGCCACAGAGAAAGAATCGGTAGAAACAATAAGTCCGATTCAGGCTGACGAGACTGTTCAGGGAGAAGAAAAAATAGATAACTCTCTATGTAAATATTCGGTTAACCCATTGATAGAATGTGCTCAGGATGCGATTCATTATCAGGGTGATTCTTCAAATTTTAATCACCGCATTAATCAACCTCCCACCTCTCACCTCCTACCTCCCACCACTATTCGGCCTGTTGGCCGAATAGTTTCCTCTCTATTATCACTATCCTCCTTTATTCCTAAAACTTGGTATGATGAGCAAATCGAGGTGGCTGAAAGAGCGGACATAGAAGCTCTGGAGAAAATTGCACGAGCGACTGCTGAGCTAGAAGAGGCAAAGAAAGCATTGAAATCAATAGAAGAACAAGTTGAACAAGAAGAGAATAGCGAAGAGGCTAAGTCAAAACTCAGAGCTATACAAAACCGATTTCAAGCGCGCCTCCAAGAACTACAAACTGCTGGAGATTTAGCTGATCAAAAAGTACAACAATGCAAGGATGTACTCAAAACATGCCAAGATGCTGTAGTACAAGCCAAAAACGCCGTTCAGAAAGTCAAAGGGGCTAAAGAATATGCTCTAAAAACTATCTACTCTCAAATCCATCAAGTTGGTAAGGATCTTGTCGAAGGAATTGAGCTCGATCAAAAAAAATATGATAGAGGTCAAAGAATTGCCGAAGCTACAGCAAAAGTAGATTGTGAGAGAGCTGAAAAAACAAAATATATTCAACAAGTGGTTACTAAGATTCAAACCGCTCACCAAATTTGGAATGAGTGTCTTACTGATCATTCTAAGATTATTGAAAAATGTAATTTAGCTACCATAGCTATTGAGCAATATTTTTCTATAGATCCTAAAGTTAAAGATGCTCAGAAAAAATTAGAAACTGCTCGGGGAAATTGCCAATCAGCTCGTTATAAGGTTGAAGAAGCTCAACGTCAACTTAGTTATGCTGAGACTAGTTATACAAGTGCTCCAGCTCGTAGGGTTAAAGCACAAAAGGAATTGGATGAGGCTGAAAAAATAATTAGATTTCATCAAAATGAAGGTAGCCGACTTTATGAAAATCCTCAATATACGAATTGTGTGAATATTAAAAAATCTGCTTCCAGTGAACTTTACTTTTGTAATAATGCAGGCGCTAATCGAGATAAAGCTCAAACAGATCTTCATCAAGCCGATGCTACTTATACTAGTGCACAAACCGACTATAATAATATCGAATTAGCTTATAAAAATGCTGAAGCAGAGAGTGCTAAAGCTAAAAATGATGCTGATGCCGCTATCAGAAATGTTATCGCTGCACTAAACAGTGAACGTTTAGGTGTTGTTTCTGCTGCTGATGCTCAAGCCGGAGTTTCTCTCGAACAACATTGGGCACATGTTTTAAGTGCCTATGATCAAGTAAAAAATGCTTGGCAGAGTATGATCGGTACAGGTTCTTCTTGGAATAAAGCACAATTGGAGGCGGCTCAGCAAGCGACAAAAGAAGCAGATAAAGCTTTTCAGTCTCTGAAGGAGGCTAGAGAAAACGCATATAGCCAAATTCATTAAGAATGATGTAACTATTAACGTCTTTCCATTTCTAGGAAATTGGCTTAAGGGGCTTCCTACTAAAGGGTCTGCAAAATGTTTTGTTAAAATGGAGCGTTTAGCTGAATTTGGGCATGAACTGAGGCGTCCAGAAGCAGATTTGTTAAGAGACAAAATTTATGAACTACGCATCGCTCTTCAGGGGATTATAGAATACTCTATTTTTATCATGGTACTGTAGCTGCAATGCTTGCGCATGGAAACTTTGTGCCTCTTGTTAAAAGACTTGCCTGTGCATAGAGTTTGTCTGAGAAAAAGGGGGCCAGGATTGGAGAAAATGGGTCGTTGACTCATAAAACATGACATCCGATGACGGCAGCTTGCAACCTGTAATTTGAACCACTGCTTCCTTAGTATAAATCTCCGATCTTTTTTTCTCCAAAGGTGTAAGCTGTGGATCTAAACGCGTACAAATTTTCTTTTTAAAAGTACATTTTATAAATTTTTTCTTTATAAAATAATGATTTTCTGTAATTAATTAGAGCCTGTCTCGTAGGTGAAAAGAGTTGCATTACTATGGAAATAGTACCACAATGGCAGGTGTAGGGAATCTCCAAATTAATAATATACTATTAATCCGGAGATCAGTTAGTAGTTTTAGCTCGTTCAATTAATTTGTAACATATAATCTCAAAATAAGCTCTAGAATTTATTTTGAGTTCTGTTTTCTTGACGCCTATTAAAAAAATCCCGTAACTACCAAACGTCTATAAAGACGTTTGGAGTGTTTAATGGTTTAAAGAAAAATTTTCTGTAACCTCTACATGTGATCTCCTAAACTTATCAACTCCTAAACTCCTAAACAACGATCAAGGTGTTTACCTTGATCATTACAAACCATGAATAAAAAACTACTTATCTTACCACTCTCCACATTTCTGACAGTAGGTGTTGTTTGTGCAGCCTCAGTCCCTAATGCAACATTGACAAAAACAATAACTGGTACAACAACAGGTGTTACAACAAGTAGGGAAATAACAGGAGAAACCTCTGGTAATTCCGCAACTAAATCCAGAACAGTAACAGAAACAGCAAGTGGTTTTACGGCAAATAAAGAACGAACAGGACCTTATGGCGCTTCAATAACTACAACAAAGACAATAGTACTTCCTACTGGAGAAACAACAACACCTTCAAGAGAATCCGAAGGTGGCGACATATCAGGAACGCGGACGGAAATTAGGGAGGCAACAGGATCCGAAGATGGTTCAGTAACTTTATCTAAAATAAGAACATCCCCTGGGATTATAGAACAAAATATTAGAAAAGTGGAAACAAAAGTGGAAACAAAAGTGGAAACGCCTAAGATTATAGGACCAGTAGAGAGTGCATTAAACCCAAACCTTACGGGAGATCGTCCTCTCCCACAGCTCCCTAACGATATTGACCGGCTACACTCGAGTGAAAATTGAGGCAGGTCTAATTCCAAACGACCAGTCTTAAGAAAGGCCATTGTTTTAGAGTATTTTAAATAAAACTATAGCCTCAAGAAGCGAAGTAACTAATAGCGTCTTGAAGATGGGAATGGTCGTTTACATCGTTACCTGATTCATGATCTCTTAGCTCGAGGCAATCTTGGTGGTCATGGAGTTATCTTGCCGGTTTCTGCAGAAATTCTTCTTAACTATCGTCTCTATGATGCCTGCTTAGAACAGTTCTCAAAACCGTTGATGGACTCAAACGACGAGAGAGAGAATTTCCTGAACTTACCGATCGGGAAATTGCTGATATTGAGAGTGCTTATCAGATGATTTTTTCGTGAGCTCAAACTGAATTGAAGTACGTTATCATAATCAAAAGAAATTAACCACAAAGAGCACAAAGCCGCTGAAGCGGCATCACAAAGAACGTCCAGAAAAGTAACGAGTGGCGAGTAACAAGTAACAAGTAACGAGTCCAGAGTCAAAAATTTCTACAGTTAGTTTTATCCAAAAAGTAGTCACTTAGAAGGGCCTTAAGGCCAATCGTAAAAAATTGCTATGGGAAGTTATGAAAAAACCGTCTTTTTGCTTTCTCCTAATACTCATCCTACTTCATCCTCTAGGAAGCTTTGCTATGGATCCGCAAGAAGCGAGGGAGATTATTGGAGAAATTAAACAATTTTGTGACGAGGAAGTTAATCAGTGTGAAAATAGGCTGGAGGTAACAAATCAGGTTACAGAACGCAGGTTGGAAAATAGGCTGGAGGCAACAAATCAGGTTATAGGTTGCAGGTTGCAGGTTGCAGGGTCGAAGACAATAGAACTACCTCGATCAAAATGGAGTTCAGATAGAATTAAAACTGCTTTAGGAATATACTGCGATCATTGCTTGATCTCCATAATAGAAAATGAATGCCTGTCTACTTATGCTGATAAAGTTCTTTCATGTGGAGCAGATCCTCAATGCGTTGAAGATTTTAAGGAATATTGGAATAAGGCTCACGAATCGTTGGATGCAGGAGATTATCCTTTAGCAATGAGTTGGATTCAACTAGTTGAAGATCTTCAACAAGCTATTGAATATAGCATTAAGAAAAATAGAGCTTTTCACACTAACAATTGGGAATTACTCAAAGCTTGTCATGATACTGTTCGAGAAATTCGAACGATGGTTGGGTATAAGGACCAATATATTCAAGCATCGACTCCTTGCCCTACATCAACTTCAGCGGAGTGGAAAAGGATAGTAGAACAATTACAATCTATTGTTGACGATTTTATAAAAGCCACAGAATCAGATCCGTTAAAAAACGAACAAGAATACAACTATTGTCGTGAACCGAACGATTTTATAAATAACATGAAGTTTCAATGTTCTGTTGCGTTAAAAAAAACTACTCAAGCGAGGAAAGCAAACAGGGAAGAATTTGCAATCTTATGGTTCGAAATGGCTAAGTTGTATGAAAGGTTTGTTTTTCAAGCAATAAGTGCGGGCTTAAGCGGACATACTGACAATTATGAGATTTTTGATAGGAATGAGGCATCTGGACAGAGTCGTTATACAGACCAATTAGAACAAGAATTATTCAGAATGGAGATGGTAGCTAATAACAATACAACTCCAGGAGATCTTTTTCCCTTGTTTTTTGCTTTTTTGGATAGGTTTGAAAATACAGTTCGTTTTGCTGGATATCGTGCTATTCTATTCATTTCTGCTGCTCGAGCGTTAGGGAATGCTTCTAAAACCCAAGCAGCAAACCAGGGAGATATTGCAGCTCTCTGGTGCACCACATCTAAGCGGTGTCAAGAATTAGCTGAATATTACCGTCAAGCAGAGCGTGTTTTGACCCATGGTAACTCAATCGAATGCAAACGCGTTTTGAAGGCAGATATGTTTGCAAACAGTAGTATTCATCAACTTAAAGAACTCACTCCTTCTCTTGAGAAAGCCTCTCAGGCCATTGAGGCGAATCAAGAAGAACTTGCTCTGCTCTGGCACAAAAAAGGCGAACATAATCAAAAAGCAGCAGAGTGTTGCTGTAAAGAAGCAAATGTCAGGTTAAGTGGCGATGCAACTGGACGCGAATGTTTTTATGAAGCAGGTCTTTTTGCCATGTCTGCAGACCAATTGAATGCAGCCATCAAAGCACTAGAACACGCTTCTAAAGCTGCTATAGCACATCAGGAGGAACAGTCGGCTCTTTGGCTCGAAATAGCCAGAAGGAATCAAGAGTCAGCTGAGTACTACAGCCCAATAGTGCGTGACGCGGTCAAAGAAACAAGCGGGAAAGCTTGTTTTGCCTTTCGTAATAAAACGGGTACTTTTGCTAAAATAAGCGCTGATCAATTGCGGTTAGCCGCGATAGCTCTTGAAAAGGCTTTTCAAGTTGCTGCGACAGATCAAGGAGAACTGGCTTCACTTTGGCGTAAGACAGCTGAGCAAAACCAAAAAGTAGCTGAGTATTACTATCAAGCGGCGAAAGCGGTAAGAAGGGATGGTGTCATCCAACGAGTTCACTGTAGAGAAGCAAAGGAAGCAGTGATCTGTGCTGATGAACGGTTGGAGTTAGCCTTTAGAGCTCTTCAAGAAGTCTCTCGATTTACGGAGACGAATCAAGGAGCGTGTGCCTTATTTAGGTGTAAAATCGCTGAACAGAGTCAACAATCAGCTGACTATTATTGCCAAGCAGTGAAAGCTGCAATAAGCGATAATGAAGGCGAGCAAGCCCGGTATGTTGATTTTAAAAATGCAGGTGATTTTGCTAAGTCTAGTACCACTCAATTAGAATCAGTCGCTGCAATCCTTAAAGAAGCCATTAGGGAGACCTCTCAAGTAACTGAGGCTAACCAGCAAAGAATGTTGTGGAATGAATCAGTCGAACGATATCAAAAATCAGCGGACCTCTACCAACAAGTAGCAGAAGCCTATGCGAGTGGAAATACAACTGATGCAGAACGTCTTGTTGGAATAGCGGAGGATGCTAAAGGTCGTGCTGAATGGATGAAACGTCTAGCAAGGGATCGCGACCATAATCCTAGAAATGTGGATAGAAAGTAACTATTCGGCCTGTTGGCCGAATAGTTAGTTTAAGTTATAAGTTTAAGTTTAAGTTGATTTTTGGTCACTTCGTGACAAGGAAAGAACGAGTCTTTTTACTCTCGAAGTCGTTTTAGGAGAGGATTTCAACATGTTTTGAGAAAATTTCATCCCCCGGATTAACCGAATACTTACGATAGAAAATAAAAAAAATAAAAAATTTGTTGACTTTTTTTTTTTTGAAGGTATGCTTTTCTGCCGTTATTCTTTTAACAGAGTAGCTGTTCGGTCCAGTTAACCCCTAAACCCCTAAACGTTTGTTTCCTTTCTTAGAAGGAAATGAGTAAAATCATACTATTTCTCCTTCCTATGGAGGGAGTCGTTCCTAAAATGAAAAGTTTTTTCCAATTGTTCTTTTTTCTTGTTTTTTTTACTAGTGGTGTCTTGTTTTCTCAGAATGTTCCAACAAATGGAGCAATCGTTCAGTCCTCCTATCAACAAACGGTGCAATCAGACGCTTCCACTAATAAGGCGGATGGTCATTTAGTTCAGATGCCTCCTCCGCAGGAGGTGGGATCTGAACGGTTAACAAATGGATATTCTAATATTGGCTCTTATGCTTTAGGGGATAAAACGAATTCTTCTTCTCTTACACCTAATTTAATGGGGGATAAAAACGTTCCTGCTCCCATTACCATTGATCTTGTGACGGTTGGTGATCCAGGAAATAATAATGACTTTTCCGATCATGGAGCTGTTGTTGATGTTTACCAAATTGGAAAGTATGATGTTACTGCAGAGCAATATTGTGCTTATCTTAATGCTGTAGCAACAGGACATCTTTCTGCTCTTTACCATGAAAGGATGGGATCGGATCTTGCGGTAGCTTCTATTACTCGGACAGGTTCTCCTGGTAGTTATCATTATTCTGTTATCCCAGGAAGAGAGAAGCTTCCTATTGTTTATGTGAGTTTAATTGATGCAGCACGTTTTTGTAACTGGGTGGAGCATGGGCAGCTTCATGGTATTGAAGGAGAGAAAAGTCTAGAAACCGGCGCTTTTGATTATAAAGACAATTCGTGGGTTATTAATAGTAATTCACAATGGTCTCTTCCATCAGAAAATGAATGGTATAAAGCGGCGTTTTATAATAACACCACCGGTACCTATTGGAGTTATCCAACGCAGAGTGAAACACCTCCTGGAATGAATGTTGGGAGTGAACCTAATCAGGCTAACTATTATAATTTAAGACCATCTCCTCGTTTAACTCCTGTCGGAGCATTTAGCGGTTCACCTGGACCCTACGGAACTTTCGACATGGGAGGTAATGTCTATCAATTGACCAGAACTTTCTTATCAGATCCCGAGACAGGTGTTTCGAAGGTAGTAATGAAGGGTGGATCTTGGAAATCTCAAAGTGCTGATGCTTTGAGTTGTAATAGTACTCCTGATTATCCTTCTGTTGATGAGCTACGGCCTGATATTGGATTTCGTTTGGTGTTTCGCAAACAGAACGGTGGGGCAAAAGGTGCTTCCACTGGGGCATTAGATTACCTCCCACAAGATATTAAGGATGATATTGAAAAAAACTTTGTGGGGAATGCTTTTAATGCCCTGATTCTTTCTCAAATCATGGATTGGGTTAAAAGTTTATTTGTGCCTGCAATACCACCTCCAGTAGCCATCCAAAATGAATTTCTTGTAGGAGAGCTCAATCATTTAAGAACAGGAGTTCGGAGCATAGTTGTTGCATCAATGGCGCCAGAAAATACACCTGGAGCTATGGGAGTAGGGGAAGTTATGGAGTCTCTGACGCCTACGCTTATTTTACCAGAAGAAGCAGCAGCAATGGGATGGCTTTCTGTAGAAATGGTAGGAGCGGTTGCTTCTGGGTTAGTTTTTCCTGTAGCCTTGGGCGCTGCTGCCTATGTCTCTTACGAATGTCTTCCTCATTGGGCAGGAATACCACTTTCTATTGCTTTAGGAGGATGTGTGATGAAGGAGTTGTTGGTGCCTGTATTGGAATATAGTGGGAAAGTAGCCTTCAGACCATGTTGCAGTGCTATGGGTGCAGCTTGTTCTTCTGTTGGTGGGTATATTAGTTCTATCCCTTTCAATGAATATCTTGCTGCTGTTCCTGGTTATGGATACGCCTGTTCAGCTAGTTCTTCTGTTCGTGGATATATTCGTTCTTGGTGGCCAGTAAGAGTTGAGGTTCCTCCAAGTGATCCTAGTATTGTTCCTCGGGTAACCGAGTTTGGTGAACCTATTGATTTCATGGAAGATGAACCTGCAGCAACGCCTAGTAGACCAAAAGTTACTGGACCAAGGGTGGTTGAAGTGACAGAGGAAGTTGAACAAGAAATACAACAAGAAAAAGAGCAAAGAGAGCGAGAGATAATAGACAGAATAGCTCAAGAAAAAGAGCAAAGAGAGCGAGAGAGAGTGGAAAGAATAGCTCAAGAGCGTGTTCAAAATAAGGAAGAAGCGGTGGAGGGAACTATTCCACCTAAACCTTCTTCATGGTGGTCAAACTGGACTCCTTCTTTTTCTGGATTATTCGGTCAACGGGCCGAATAATAGTTGGTAATCGTTCAGAGCGCATCTCCTGCGGAGGCGCGCTCTGAATGAAATGACCTGACTGTTCACCGGTAGTATGATTTAATTGTATCGTTTGTTGAAAGGCGAACGGTTACAATAGTTGTTAGTTCCTAGTTCTTGGTTGTTAGTTGATTTTTGATGACCTTAAAAACTGATGCCAATAATGTCACTCCTATAAAAATGGCCAAACTCCAGTCAAAATGCCATTTTAAAAGTCAGACTACAGGCTACAGACTACAGGTCGAAACCATTCCGAGCGAAAATTATTTTGCTCACCTTGTCACGAAGTGACCAAAAATTAACTTAAACTTAAACTCTCAACTTAAACTTACTGCAAAGCAGTAAATCATGTCTCTCATTGTTCAAAAATATGGCGGTACTTCCGTTGCCAATCCTGAGCGGATTAAGAATGTAGCGCGCCGTCTTTTAGAAACACAGCAGCACGGGAATTCTGTGGTAGCTGTTGTTTCTGCGATGTCAGGAGTGACTGATTCTTTGATTCAGTTGGCGAGCCAAGTTTCCAAGAAGCCCATGGCTCGAGAGATGGATGTTTTGCTTTCTACGGGAGAACAGACGACGATGGCTCTCATGGCTATGGCGATTCATGAGCTCGGAGGAAAAGCCGTTTCTCTGACTGGGGCTCAGGCTGGAATTCTAACTGATGATTGGCATACAAAGGCCAAAATTAATAGTATCATTCCTCAACAGATTCAGGAGCATTTGGAGAAAGGGAATATTGTCATTGTTGCAGGGTTTCAAGGAGAAACAAGTCATGGTGAAATTACGACCCTTGGCCGTGGAGGTTCTGATTTAACGGCGATTGCTCTTGCTTCGGCATTGAATGCAGATGAATGTCAGATTTTCACCGATGTGGATGGAGTTTTTACATGTGATCCTCGTATTGTTCCTGCAGCACAAAAGCTGGAGGTCATTGCCTATGAAGAAATGCTTGAAATGGCCAGTAGTGGCTCTAAAGTGATGCAGTCACGCTCGGTTGAATTCGCTAAAAAATTTAATGTTCGTTTTGAAGTTCGTAGTAGTTTTAACAATCATTCAGGAACCATGGTAAAAGAAGAATCTCCCAGTATGGAACAGGTCGTTGTGCGCGGTGTTAGTATCGAGCGCAATCAGGCTAAAGTGACCATTCATTCCGTGCCTGATCGACCAGGATGTGCAGCACGTATTTTTACAGCCGTAGCCGATGCGGGACTTGTGATCGATGTTATTGTCCAAAATATTTCTGCTTCGGGATCGATGGATATTTCCTTTACGCTCAATTGTGATGAATTAGAAAAAATGGACGATCTTATTGAGCGCATAGCGGTCGAGATTGGGGCAGGGGAGGTACGTAAGCAGGCTGGGATTGCGAAACTTAGTATCGTTGGCATTGGAATGCGGACTCATTCAGGAGTAGCCGCTAAACTCTTTGAGGCTTTAGCAGAAGGAGGGATCAATATTCGTATGATTTCTACTTCGGAGATTAAAGTCGCTGTGATTATTGATGAGGCACGTATTGAAGAAGCCGCCCAACGTGTTCATAAGGCCTTTGGATTGGATAGCGTAACTCCCAACGTACCGTTGATAGTTGGGAGGTAGAAGATGGAGGATGAGGGCGAGGTCTGCTAAAGCAGATGAATAGTGCTGAGTATAGCTCGTATTGACTTTTTTAAATTTTGTTTCGCTTCATGCTTTGTATCTTGTATTCTTGCTGAAGGTCTAACCTCCTATCTTCTACGTACCATCTTCTACTACTAATGTCTTTATAGACGTTGGTAGTCACCTCAGATCTATGAATTCTAATCAAAATATTGAAAGTAATCCTATGGGTAAATATTCGGTTAACCCATCGGTAGAATGTGCTAGAGAATCGGCTAATCATCAGAGTGGTCTATCAGATCTTAATCAGCGTATCAATCAACCTCCCACCACTATTCGGCCTGCTGGCCAAATAGTTACTCCTTTACCACCATTAGGTAAAAGAAGCCTTTATCTTTTGATTACAGAACTAGGTCTTGCTGTTTTTGGTGTCTATATTTCTTCGGGATTTAATAGTGTCGCGATTTCAGTTCTTTTAAAAGAAAAAGGACTTTCGGATGCTCTGAATAGTTTGAATCTTAGTTTGTATATCATGGGTTATATAGCAGGATGTTTTCTTGTAATTTTCCTTTTTAGAAAACTTTCTTCTCAAAAAGCTACTCTCTTTGTCATTGTAGGAATTTTGATGAGCGTATTAGCGTTTGCCTTTATTAAACAAACTATTTTTCTGATTTTCTGGAATTTTATTCAAGGAGTTTTTGCTGCAGCTATAGCCGTTATTTTTTCTAATATTGTTACGACTATTTCTTGTTTTATGAAAAACAAGAGTTTTTTTATAGCGATTTATGTTTCAGTAAGTTCGTTAGCCTTCTTTTTAGGAGTAGAAAGTATTGGTTTTTTATATAAGATTTCCCATGTTAGTCCGTTTCTATTATTAACATTGTTTACAGGGATTCTTTCGCTT
Organism: Chthoniobacterales bacterium; assembly: GCA_035287205.1. GTDB lineage: Bacteria > Verrucomicrobiota > Verrucomicrobiia > Chthoniobacterales > UBA6821 > CAIWMF01. The sequence continues at coordinate 23,751 of DATEBV010000265.1, forward strand.
CCTCTTATTTTTTCTAAGGGAATTCATGAAGCTATGGAGCCTGGTGTTGAAGAACATAAAGCATCTTCCGTGAATTTGTTAAGTTCTATGAAATCGTTGGTGACTATTCCTGTCGCCTTTTTCTCTATTATCATGTATGGGCTCAATAATAATATTATAGGATTAATACCTATATGGGAGCTTGATCAAGGGTATGGCTTAGGAAATGTAGCGATTTTAATAACTCCACTCATTATGGGGGGCATTATTCTAACTTCTTTTTTTGGAAGTTTTAGTCATTACATTGGCGTTACGAAAACAGCTTTGATTTATACAGCTATTTTATTATCCTCTATTTTTATTATGCACTTACGTAGTTTTCGCAATTTTTCAGAAATTCCACTTTTTTTGGGCATGGTTGAGTCTCCCATCTTATTTATTAGTGGAGGTGTTATTAATGCCTTCCAATCATTATATCTTTGTATTCTCTCCGATCGATTTAAAGGGGCAGCACTAACAGGTGCCTGTGCTTCTGCATCATTTCTCTCTCATGTGGTGGGAGTCATAGTAGTTCCTTTGGGTGGACTTATGATGGTTAAAAAAGGACATCATAGTCTTGGTGTATTGATACTTG
>DATEBV010000266.1:0-2328 GCA_035287205.1 Chthoniobacterales bacterium
CTTGAACAAGAGATTTGTGAAAATATCTACTTAGCGTGCCTTGCAAAGGTTGCTTCGATGCCAATGAATGTTCGTCTAAGTACGGCGGGTATGGCGCAAGAAATGAGAGAGTGGGAAGCAGTGAAACACAAGGCGGCGGAGGATGTACGAGAGAGAGAAGAAGGGGTGAAATTGGCAGAAAAATATAGGAGAAATTTAGAAGAGGAAATACAACAGATGGTACGAAGCGAAACATTTCATGAACCAGCTATTATTGCTAAGGCATATCGTGATTTAAAGATAAAAGAACTTACAAAACAATTTGTAGAAGCTAAATTAACAACGGCAGAAAAGACTTTTTATGCGATTAAAGTGAAAAATACCAAAGAGAGTGAAACTGCTGAAGCTGATCTTAACGAGGCAATTGAAAAAGAGAAGAAAGCCTTTGAAGTTCTTGAAACGGCTAAGATTCGTGCTTTAGAGCAGAATGCTGCAAGTATAGAAATTCCTGTTGCTGAAGCAGTAGCTGTTCCAGTTTATGGAAATGTTCCTTTTTATAATCTCTATCCACAACATCAACAATCAAGTCCAGTGAATGTAGGAGTATCACCTGAAAGAGTAACTCAAGAGAGGTAAGGCTTTAGTGCAAAAGAAAAAAACGGTACAGGTATTTAAAGCTAAATTTTTTGAAATGATATAACTGGACTTTGGCCATTTTTATATGAGTGACATTATTGGCATTAGTTTTTAATATCATGTAACTACCAAGGTAGGTACCTTGGTAGTTGCTTAGGAGTTTAGAAGGTGAGGAGTTTAGGCGATAAAATGCGGGAGTTATAGAACAACTTCCCTCTAAACCTTTAAACACTACCAATGTCTTCATAGACGTTGGTAGTAATAATATCATCAAAAATAGAATGGGTAATTTCAGAAAAACAGTCGATACATCTCTTAACCGTCATTCCAGCGGACGCTGGAATCCAGGAGACTATCGATCTTTATTCCTGGTCTCATAAAGTATTTTTTTACCTTCGTTGTTAATTTAAATTTAGGATCTTTTAACGCGTAAACTCAAATTAGAATTGACCGTGTACTGGATTCCCGCCTCCGCGGGAATGACAGAAATAACGGTGCGTGATAATAATTTTCTAAAGTCTACAAAAAACCATGAGTTTTAAAAATGATTTTCAAAAATGTTTCTTCTCTAAAGAAATAACCCCATGTCCATTAAAAAATTAGCCAAAGTCTAGTTTAAGAATACCTGAAGAAGCCGCTCAGATAAGAAAAACAATTGAGGAAGGAAAACGGTTGCGTTTTAAAAAGCCAGAAGGAATGACGATTAAGAACATGATTGAAGAAGGAAGGGCTTGATCATGGTAACAAATGCTTATGTTCCTACGATCGCTAGTCTTCTTTAGTTTTTAACATTGTTAAATAATTTTTATAAAAATTATTTTTCTTTTTTGTGTTCTTTGTGTATCTATGTGTTCCTTGTGGTGAATTTCTTCCTGCTTAAGAAACGTTAGTAGTCATAAAAGTAGAACTAATTATAAGTTGGATATTGCTATGATTTTGACCACGCCAGACTCTATGTATGGAATATAACAGCCTCCCACCTCTCACCTCTCACCTCTCACCTGGTCTTGCTTCGCAAGGCCTTCTCCGCCGAATGAGGCGTAATCGTGCTACGCCTGCTATTAGAGCGCTTGTTCAAGAGACGAAATTACATCGAGAAGATCTGATTCAACCTCTTTTTTTTCATGGAGGAAGTGGTGGGCTTGAGGAAATTGGTTCCATGCCTGGAGTGATGAGGCATACATTACTATCACTTGTTGAAGAATGTCGCCTGTTAGTTGATTTAGGAATTCCTGCGGTAGCGATTTTTCCCTGCATTGATCCTTCATATAAGGAACCAAAAGGAGAGCATGCTCTTAACCCAGGAAATGTCCTCTATGCTGCGATTAGAGCAATCAAGACCGCTTGTCCTCATCTTGCTGTTATTGCAGATGTAGCGCTCGATCCCTATACAAGCCATGGACATGATGGTTTATTAAATGCCAAGGGTTCTGTTGAGAATGATTCAACCGTGGAACTCTTAGCGAGGCTAGCTGTTGCAGAAGCAGAGGCTGGGGCTGATGTTGTTGCGCCTTCGGACATGATGGATGGGCGTGTCATGGCTATTCGCTTGGCTCTTGATGAGAAAAAATTACAGCATGTTGGGATCATGGCTTACTCGGCAAAATATGCTTCAGCTTATTATGGGCCTTTTCGTGAGGCGGTGGGAAGTAAGTCTTCCAAAGCTCTACTAGACAAGTCTGATTATCAAATGAACCCAGCGAATCTTCGTGA
>DATEBV010000267.1:0-20008 GCA_035287205.1 Chthoniobacterales bacterium
AACTTCAAGAAGCACGATTAAAAATCCAAACGACAACAGGAATTAGTTTATCTTGTTGGAAAGAAGTAATAACGTCATTGGAAAGGAGCGCTGAGTATTGGAAGAAGTTATCTGAAGACGACCTCTTATACCCAACAGAATTAGGAACATCGATTACCCTTTCTGAAGTGGATTTTTTAGAAGAAGAAGAGTTTGGTACTTTTAATCTGTTTGGGTATATAGCAGCAGAACAATCAGAGCAAGCAGCAGAATGTAGTAGGCAAGCCGCGGAAGCATTTGGAAAAGCACGCGGAGAGGATAAAAACTGGAGGGAGGGAAATCAGTGGAGAGAAGCAGGTAAATCCGCACAGTATAGTGCTGATTGTCACATCAAAGGCATGGAATCGCAATACCAAGAGATAATGGGAGGATACGAGGAAGCAGCAGAAATATTCAAAAAAGCAACGGAGTTATTTATTCAAGCAGTGCAATTGCTGAAGGAAGGAAAAGAAAAAGAGAATATGTACTTCTGGATCGAAGGTAACCATTTCCAATCAGAAGGAATCAGTAGAAAATATAAACTTCAAGAACTAGAGGCTCAAGAAGCTGGCAAAGCAACTCTTGCTGCAGGCTATCGAGAGGCTGCTGCAACAATCCAAAGAGCTTCAGAGCAGTATCAACTAGCAGCTCAAGCCTATGTTGCAGGAAAAGATAGTGAAGGTGCTACTTGGTCTCAGGTAGGCAAATCTCTCCAAGTTAGTGCAGACTATCAAGCAAAAGCGAGTGAAGCACAAGATGTTGGCAAAACAACGTTCGCAGCAGGTTATCTAGAAGCTGCAGCAACATCCCAAAGAGCTTCGGAACAGTATGAACTAGCAGCGAAGGTCTATGCAGCAGGAAAACAAGATGAGAGTAGTAGTTGGCAGTGGGAAGGCTATTACCTCAAAGCAAAAGCAGAGCACCAAGCAAAAGCAGCTGAAGCACAAGAGGCTGGAAAAATAGCCCTCGCTACAGGCTATCGAGAGGCAGCAGAAACATACCAAAGAGCTATAGAATACCAAAAAGCTAACTATCAGAATAAACAAGTAGCCAAGACCAGCGCTCTCAGCGAAATGAAAAGAGATATTGATCAGAGATTGGATTTGGAAAACTCTTATTGGAGCCAGCCAGCTTCCTTGTCAGGTGATAGTGCATGCTATCAAGTAAAAGCATGTGAAACCCAAGAAGTAGCAAGTGAAGCGCAAAAAACTGGAAAAATCAACATAGCTGAAGACTATAGAAAAGCTGCAGTAGCATACCAAAGTGCAGCAGATCAGTATAAACTGGCAGCTCAGGCTTCTGTCGCAAGAAAAAAGAGTGAATGTAATAGTTTGAGTAATGCAGGTGCAGCTTTTTATAATGCAGCAGAGAAACTAGAGAAAGCGATTGAAGCTGAGGCAGCAGGCAAACCAGAAGTGGCTAAGAAATGGAGAGAGGTGATGGAGCAACAATTACAAGCCACTGATCTGTTTACCAAAGCTTCGGAAGCAAAAACTGCAGGAAAAGAACAAAAAGGTTATCGTCAGGGTTATGGTTTCTATAATGCAGGTGAACCGGAAGGTGACTGTTGGCATAATGCAGGTCTTAGTTTGAATAATGCAGCAGAAAAACTAGCAAAAGCAATCGAAGCCGAGATAGCTGGCAAGCCAGAAATAGCTCGGAAATGGCACGAAGCTGCCGAGCAAAATAAACGCTCCGTTGAGTCTTATGCCCAAGCAGTAAAAACTTATGCTGCAGAAAAAGAAAAATACAGTTTTAGAGGGGAAGGTCATATGTCTAATGATATATTCAAACAGAATGAAGAAGTGGGTTTTTCAAAAGAGGAAGAGTCCGGCACTTTCAATTCGTTTGGATATAGTAGGCCTAATTATGGTAAACATTCGGTTAACCCATCTATGGAATATGCTCCAACTCATCATCAGGGTAATCCTTCAAATCTCAATCAGCGCATCAATCAACCTTCCACTTCTCACCTCTCACCTCCCACCACTATGAAATCTGTTGGCCGAATGGGTACTAATTATGGTAGCCGTAATTTTAGAGAAGAAGATTATAGTAGGCGTAATTTTAGTGGGGAAGGTTATAGTTGGCGTAATGCAGGTCTTGGTTTTCATAATGCAGCAGAAAAACTAGCAAAAGCTATTGAAGCCGAGTTAGCAGATAATCCAAAAATATACCCAACAAGATTGGAAAGATCGACTTATCCCTTTAAAGCACCATCCTCTTCTTTGGGTATAGCTCAGAAATGGCGCGATGCTGCAGCTCAACACGTGAGTTCTGTTGAGTATTATACCAAAGCAGCGGAAGCTCATAGGGAAGGAAAAGATGAAGGTACAAGTTGGGATAATGCAGGTCGTGGTTTTGATCAAGCAGCCCAAAAACTAGAGAAAGCTATCGAAGCTGAGATATCTGGCAAATCAGCAATAGCTAGGAAGTGGCGTGAAGCAGCGAAAAAAAATATTCTTTCAGTTGAGCCTTATACCCAAGCAGCAGGAGCAAACACTGTAGGGCAAAAAGATGGTAGATATTCGTTTAACCCATCGGTAGAATATACCGTAGAATCAAATTATAACCAGAGTAACCGCTCAAATTTTAATCAGTATATCGATCAACCTACAGCCTCTATTCGGTCTGTTGGACGAATAGTTACAAAAGATGAACGTGATAGATGGCATGATGCAGGCAATGGGTTTCATAATGCAGCAGAAAAGCTAGAAAAAGCGATCGAAGCTGAGATAGCTGGCAAGTCAGCAATAGCTCAGAAATGGCGCGAGGTAGCCGAGCAACAAGTACGCTCCGTTGAACCTTATACCCAAGCAGCAAAAGCTTATACTGCAAGAAAAAAAGAGGAAGGTTTTACTTGGAACTATGCAGGTAAAGGTTTGTATTTCGCAGCTGAACACCTTCAAAAAGCCATTGAAGCAGATGAGGATAACAAACCAGAAGTAGCTCTGAAATACCGTGAAGCAGCGAGAAAAGAAATTTCTTCTCTTGATTTTTTTAGCAAAGCAGTAACAGCTTATGCAGCAGGAAAAACAGAGGAAGGTCTTGCTTGGAGAAATGCAGGTACAGCTTTGATTAATGCAGGACAAAGTCTACAGAAAACCATTAATGCAGATAAAAATAACAAACTAGCAATAGCTCAGGAGCATCGAGAAATCGCGGGAAAACAAATTCTTATTGCCGAGCTTTTTACCAAAACAGCAACAGCTTGTGCTGCAGGAAAAACAGAGGAAGGTAATAGTTGGCGTTGTGCAGGTAATGGTTTGTATCGTGCAACTCAAGAACTAGAGCAAGCCATCAATGCGGACCAGAATAACAAACCAGAAATCGCTCTGAAATACCGTGAAGCAGCGAGAAAGTATATCCTTTCTAGTGAATCTTATACCAAAGCAGCAAGCGGTTATGAGAGAGGGGACCGATGGGAACATTCTCGTCGGAATCAAATAGGACTTGATTTGCATAATGAAGCAAAACAACTAGAAGCAACTATTGAAGGCTAACTAAAATTTTCAACTTATTTGTAAGGCACGCCCCAAAAAATAACTTACGCATAACAAACGGGACTTTCAAAAAATAGATGTTCGATAAAACAGAACTAAAAATAAATTTTAGGAATCACACTGAAAGTACGTTACAAATTAATTTAACGAGCTGAAACTACTACGAACTGCGAACTACGAACTACGAACTGATCTCCAAATTAATAGTATATTATTAATTTGGTGATCCCTAATCGGTCACCCTTCAGAAGTGAGCTCTGAACTATAGGCTTTAAAATCAACTAAATAAACCTACTGCGAAGCAGAAAAAAACTATGCATTAACACTATGAAAATAAATATATTAAATTCAGTTACTATCTCAGTAAGTTTATTAAGCTCTCATATCCTCTATGCGCAGGGTGAAAATGGGCCAAAGGCAATTAATCAGGTGACAGGCATCAATCAGACTACAGGATCGAAAACAGCAGAACTACTATTGGGAGATATTCCTTTTCAGATTAACCAAGGAGTTGAACTAACTACGAACTATGAACTGCCAACTACCAACTGTAACAATAATCAGGTTACAGGTTACAGGGTGCGGGCGTTAAGCAGGGAACAGGGAACAGAGAACAGGGAACAGGTAAGAAACACAAATCAGGTTACAGGTTGCAGATTACAGGGGGCAGGGGCAGAAATGGTAGAACTAACATTAGATGATCAGATTAGGCAGCGAACTAAAACTACTACGAACTGCGAACTGCGAACTGCGAACTGTAATAATCAAGGTAACAACCTTGATTATTACCTGATGATGGATCCTGTAACTTCTTCAACGCTTGAAGGAGGAGTCAAAACATTGTTGTCACGCTTTGCTAAGCCTTCTGTCTATCCGGAAGAGGAAGGTGCTATTTCTGCGGCAGTGCGAGTAAAACCGAATGCAGTCAACAGCAACAGTAGTAGTGATAGCAAATATGTCATTCCTGAAAATAGCTCTGTTGCTGCTCATGAAGATGCTATAGAGCAAGTACAAGGTCAGATTGATGGCATGACTGCTGCTGCTAGGGAATTTGAAACCCATTTTTCTCAAGAAATTAAGAGAGTTAAAGCAGAAGCCGAAGCAATGAGTCAAGAGGCCGAAGAAGCGCTCTTTATGGCTCAAGAGAGGGCTAATCGATCAGAAGCTTCGGAAAAAATATGGAATGAGGTTATTGATAAAGCGATATGTGCGGAAGCAACTTATGCTAACCTCGTTCAGTTTTGTATGCAGTATCGAAATCATGTTAGTGAATATTATACAGGATGGATGCTTGATTCTAAGAGGATGCAATATGATCTTGATCAGAAAAAAGCAGAGAGTAAGCAAGAATATTGGACTAATGTCATGGAGAATACTCATCTTAATCAGCCTATAGCCTATAGCCTACAGCCTACAGCCTCTATTCGGCCTGTTGGTCGAATAGTTACGATAGATCCTCAGGCTCCAGTCGATGATCGAAAAGATCAAATAGGCTCCCATTTTGTAAAGTCTTCTTCTCAGATGATTGGAGTTGCTAACTTTGAAGAATCCTTCGATCAGAAGATTGAAGCAGCAAAAGCTCAAGCGGAAGAAATGACCTCAATTGCTACCACCGCCAAAACACAAGCTGAAAAAGATCCTACCTCAAACCAATTATGGATCAAGGCGATAGAAGAAGCTACACAAGCTGAGAAGGCTTACAGTCAACTTCTTGAGGTTTATAAAGATTATAGTGAACAAGTAGTAAGTTATTATCCAGCAGATCTTGTTGATATAACGCGAGTTCGATATGACGCTGATTATAAAAGAGCTGAAATTGAAAGAAACCATTGGAGTGCTAGCATTATGGAGTGGGCTATCCAAAAACTACAAAAAAAGAGTAACAGCTTTTGTCAACGTCTTGCAATATTATCTGAAGAAGTTACTGTTGCTCAACGTCAAGGCGAGGTTCTCATAGCTCAAGGTCAACAGGCATTAGTTGATAAGATAAAACAACTCCTTTCGCGAATTGAAAAGGTTACAAAATCACAGCAGAATGGAACTCTAAAAATTACAAAAGCAAAGGTCAATAACTTTCTCGTTGAAATAGGACAGCTTGAACAGCAAGATCACAATTTTCAGCAAAATATTCCTCTCCTAAAAGCGTGTGTTCAGAAAAGAGACTTTCTGCAAACTCACATTGCAGCCTTAAAAGAGAAAGTAAGTGTTCAAAATTCTTCTCCAACACAGCTAATAGAGACTCAAGAAGTAGAGTGTTTGGATTGCATTTTTGGATTTTTGGATGAAACACCTGTCCAATCTTCACAAAATAATGGAAGACAAGCCGTTAATCCAAGTCCACAAAAGCTCCTCACTGATTATCAGCAAATTCAGCCGCATATCGAAGAAATGGTAAAACAACTTTTTTCTGGAAATACGAAAGTTTCCAAGCAAGCTGAGACTTTGCTCTTCCAGATTAACCAGCTTGAGCAGCGAGAGCAAACATTGCAAGCAGAAGAATCAGCAAAGCTTGCTGCTGAAGAAAAGAGATTGAAAGAAAGAGAAGAGTGTAAAAAAAGAATAAAAGAAGCTAAAGAGAAAGAACAGAAAGCACAGGAAGAATATGAGCTTGTTGATTTCCAAAGTCTATTGTTTTGGAATTGGTCTAATGTTGCAAAAGCATTTGGTAGAACCGCCTTCTATTGGAAAAAAGTTGGTGAAGCGGAACAAGCAGGAAAAACGATACTTGCAGCAGGTTATAGGGAAGCTGCAGCAATATCTCAAAAAGCCGTAGATCAGTATAAACTATCAGCTGAAAGAAAAGACGCAGGAAAAGAGAGTGAAGGTGTATGTTGGGGTAATGCCGGTGATAGTTTGCTTAGTGAAGCAGACACACTAGGCAAAGCCATTGAAGCAGCTGAGGCTATACCCAAACAGGATGAAGAAGAGGATAGTTCTTCAGAGGAGGAAGTGGATAGTTCTTCAGAGGAGGAAGTCGGTGTTTCCAATCCGAGTGGATATAACAAATCAGCAATAGCTCAGAAATACCGTGAAATTGTGGAAAAATACAGTTTTTCTGCCGATTCTTACACCAAAGCAGCAATAGCTTATACTGCAGGAAAGGAAGATGAAGGTACTTGCTGGAATACTGCAGGGCGTGCTTTTGATTGGGTCGCTGATCAACTAAAAAAAGCTATTGAAGCAGATGAGAATAATAAACCAGTAATAGCTCAAAAATACCGTGAAGTTGCTGGAAAATACAATCGTTCAGTTGAGTTTTTTACCAAAGCAGCAACAGCTCATATGGAAGGAAAAACACAGGAAGGTACTTGTTGGAATAATGCGGGTGCTGGTTTTTATTGGGTAGCTGAACAACTACAAAGAGCCATCGAAGCTGATGAAAATAGCAAAGCAGCAATAGCTCAAAAATATCGTGAAGCTGCGGAAAAAAATCTTCTTTCAGTTGAGCCTTACACCAAAGCGGCAATAGCTCATGCTGCAGGAAAAACAGAGGAAGGTACTTGTTGGAATAATGCAGGTAATGGTTTTTATTGTACAGCTGATCAACTAAGAAAAGCCATTGAAGCAGATGAGAATAACAAACCAGCAATAGCTAGAAAATGGCGCGAGGCAGCGGAAAAAAACCTTCTTTCAGTTGAGCCTTGTACCAAAGCAGCAATAGCTCATGCTGCAGGAAAGACAGATGAAGGTTCTCATTGGAATCGTGCAGGACTTGGTTTTTATTGGGCTACAGATAAACTAGGAAAAGCCATTGAGGCAGATGAGGCTAATAAACCAGGACTAGCTCAGAAATACCGTGAAGCTGCGGAAAAAAATCTTCTTTCGGTGGAACCTTTTACCAAAGCAGTAACAGCTTTTGCTGCAGGAAAAACAGAGGTAGGTACTTATTGGAGTAATGCAGGTACTAATTTTTATTGGGCAGCTGATCAATTAAAAAAAGCTATCGAAGCTGATGAAAATAATCAACCAGAAGTAGCTCAGCAATGTCGTGAAGCAGCTGAAAAATACATTCTTTCTGCCGAAGCTGATACTCAAGCAGTAATAGTACAGGAATACCGTGATGCCTTTCGCTGGTAAGGGATCACCAAATTAATAATATACTATTAATTTGGGGATCAGTTCGTAGTTCGTAGTTCGTAGTAGTTTCAGCTCGTTAAATTAATTTGTAACGTACTTTCAGTGTGATTCCTAAAATTTATTTTGAATTCTGTTTTATCGATATCTATTTTTTGAAAATACCGTTTGTTGTGCGTAAGTTATTTGTTAGCTCGTGCCTAACAGGTCGAAACCATTCTGATCGAAAATTATTTTACTTATCTAAATGTTTAAAGTTATTGAATCTTTTATTAGAAAGGCTTCGAGAGCAAAGAAACTTAGAAAATAACTACTTATGAAAACTAAAATAATTCTACCACTATTATTTTTTACTCTCGAAAGTTTAAACATGTTGTTTGCGCAAAATGAACATATTCAATTTGAGAAACCACAATTGCAAATGGACCCTAAAATAGTAGAGGGGGTTGAAGAAGGGATCGAAGGGCTCATGACCAAAGAAAAACCAAAAACACCATCAGTTAAACTACCACCTATCACAAATACAAATCCTAATAAAATACCGACAACACAACCTGTCCACCTTATTGCAGTACAAAATCTACTACCCGATATCCAAGGAGCAAAAATAACACTGCCATCACTCACTCGGCCCAATACAGCATCATCTGGTATGGTTCAAGAGAAAACTTTATTACAAATAGAGGACGACACGAAGTTAATAGAAACAGGGAAAGCAATAGAAACCTCAATAAAAGAGAAAGGACAAGATACCGTTCAGCAGCTCACTGAGCATATTCCTCAGACCACGGAACCTAGAATACTACAAAATCAAGAAGAATTAGATTTTTTGGCAAAGGCTGCTCAAGCAAGAACCACTGGTCATTACGAAGAGGCCGATCTTTGGACAAAAGCAGCTGAAGCAAGTGCAGCAGAAGCAAAAATCTCTGAAAAAAATGGCATAGCTACTCTTTGGGGAAAAGTTGCAGAAGCTACCATAAAGGCACGAGAAGCTAATAGTAATCAGAATGATAAAATTACTGATTTTTGGGCAATTGCTGAGCTTTGGGCCCATGCAGTACGAATTGCCCAACATGCTGCTGAGTATAGGATTCAAGCAGCAAAAGCCAAATTAAGTGGAAATGAAACCAATTCTGATTGCTTTGATAACGCGGCTGACTTTGCTAGTTTGCGTGCTCAATTATTAGAAGAAGCCTCAGAAGCTATGAAGCAAGCCGCTCAAGCTAAAGAAGCAAACCAAGAAGAAGAGGCTGACCTGTGGATTATACTAGCTCAAAGAAAAGAAGAAATAGAAGAGTATAAAACTGAAGCAGCAAAAGCGAAATTAAGTGGAAATGAAACCGATTACAACAGCTTTAGTAATGCGGCTAACGCTGCTAGTTCTCATGCTGATGGATTAGAAGCAGCCACAGAGGCCCTGAAGAAAGCCGCTCAAGCCAAAAAAGCTAACAAGAGAGAAGAGGAAGCCCTGTGGCTCAAAATAGCTCAACAAAAAGGAAAAGCAGCGACCTATAAAATTCTAGCAGTAAAAGCTAAATCAAGTGGAAACAAAATCAATTTTGATTGCTTTGATAACATGAGTAATGCATTCGAAGCAGCCTCAGAAGCCATTAAGAAAGCAGTTCAAGCCAAGGAAGCAAACCAAGAAGAAGAGGTAGCCATTCAGCTCAAAATAGCTCAACAAAAAGAAGAAGAAGCAGAAAAATATCATGCCGAATTAAATAAATATTATGCCGAATTACATGATGAGTCGGATGATGAATCGGATGATGAATCGGATGATAAGTCGGGTGATGAGTCGGGTGAGTTTTAGGATGAAGCAGACCTTAAATTTTATAAGAAAGAAATGAACAATTACCATTAAAAACGATGAAAAAATCGTATTCAAAACTTCTTATTATTATGAAAAATACCATAAAAACAAATACATTCAAAACTCTTGCTATCTGTTTAAGCATATTGAGTGCACAAACACTCTTTGCTAAGAGTGAAAGTAGGTTGGAGACAACAAGTCAGGTTACAGGTTGCAGGTTACAGGGGACAGGGGCAGAAATGGCAGAATTACCATTAGAGGATCAGATTAGGCAGCGAACTAAAACTACTACGAACTGCGAACTGCGAACTGTGAACTGTGATAATCAAGGTGACAACCTTGATTGTCACCTCATGATGGATCCTCAAGAAATTGAAGAGGCCGAAAAAACTCTCAAAAAAGGATTAGGGATTTCAAACAAAAAAACATCTCCAGCTAGACCATCTGAATTTACCGAGACTCACACTGATTCCGCGAATTCGAATACATTTACTATTTTACAAAACCGTGGTCAAACACCCAACACTTTTTCATCCTCCTCACAGTCCATTGATCCAGCTTTAAAAAATCAAGCCCAACAAGCCATAAAAAGGGTTATCAGCAACTCCTCAACCCAACTTCAAGACCATTATAAAAAGGCCGACGAGGCATGGACCGAACGCGATCGTGGTTGGAAAGAACAGAGTCAACTTCATCATGAACTTCAAGTAAGCCGTCAACAACTGACCTTGTCCGAACAGAAGCTCCAACAAGCCACTAAGGCAACAACCAACGAAGAGCTTGACAAAACCAGGCTTGGAAAGATTTCTAAATACGCGTGGATGACCGGAGGTATATTAGGTAATACTCCTGAGCCACACGCTCAGGTAACCGGTATAGGCGCTTCAGCGCTGGGAGGGATTACAGGAGCGATCAATACTGCATGGGCTCATGGTAATTTAGCTCTTATCAGACGAGAACATCAACAGATCAGCAAACAACATGAGCTGGCCCAAGAACGAAAAGATCAGGCACAACAACAGCTTCTCCCATTAGAGCAACGTGCTCAGCAAATGGAAGCCCTTGCTTTCACACAAGCAGAGCAGGCTGCCAGAACACTAGCCGAACAACTCCATCCTCAAGCAGACTGGCAAGAAAGCCAGTACCAAGTCTGGGGAACTCTTGTTGGCCCAACATGGAGCGAGAATGAAAAACACCATCTCATCAACCAAGCACGCCTGAATCCAAGCTGGGTAGAAGAAATTACAAGAAAATCTTGGGAACAAAAAATCGAAACAGGTAAAGAACAATATACTGCACTCCAAAAAAAGGCCAACCTCAGTTCATTAGAACGACAGTACCAGAACGCTTGCCAACAACATCAACGTGCACAAACACAAGAAGGGCAACAGCGAAACCTCCTTAATCAAGGCCAAAACTCCATAGAAGACCTTAAAGGAGAGATCGAAAAGCGTGTGGACGAGTTAGAGAAGCTTGAAACACGAGACAAAATTCAATTTGAACAAAAAAAGAAAGAATTCATTAAAAAGCTCGAAGAATTAGAAAAGACACAACTGCGCCTCCAAGGACTACAGAGAAAATGGGAAGAAGCCGTTGAACGAACAAGTAACCAAGACGAACAACGCTGGACAGCCTCCAAAACCTATCACAACGCCAAAGAAGAAGCGGAAAGAATGCTAGCTCGCATTAAAAAGTCCTACCAAACCGATCGAGAGCTCTTGCAAAAGATTTGGCTTAAGAGTGCCTCCAGTAACTACAAAGAGTGGAGCTTGCCAGAAATCAGTTCATCTCACGAAACAGAAAATGCTTCAAACCTTTTTGAAGAAACAATAAAGAGTGAAGAGAGTGCGCCTCCCGTACAACGTTTAGAAGAGATAGAGGCCCGTGGACGCAACCTCCGACTGCGAGAAGCAATGATGAATTCTGCAACAACAGCGGAGAAGCCTACGGTTCTCACATCAATTTTCCGTTCATTTTCAAAGCAACCCTCATCCTCTGTGAATCCATCGGTAGAATATGCCAGGGGATCAATTAATAACCAGAGCGATTCCTCAAATCTCAATCAGCGTATCGATCAACCTATAGCCTATAGCCTACAGCCTACAGTCTCTATTCGGCCTATTGGCCGAACGATTCCTCTACCAAGCAACCTAGATCAAGTCAGAGAATGGGCTCAGCAAAAACAAGCACATCCAAGCGCCCAAGATCAAGAACGTTGGGATATTCTAGAACAACTTGATCAAGTTCAAAAAGAGATCAGCGTCAAAAGAAAAGCCTTCCAACAAGAAGAATCCTTCATGGAAGAGTCAATGGGTAACGGCAATGAAATGGATGCCAACAACGATGATGACGATAAAAAAAGCAAATTGAGTACTGCAACGGCACGAACAGCTTCTTCTAAGATCTCCAAGACTTCATTATTTTCATCATCATCATCAGCTTCCTCCTCCCTGAGTACTGGCAAAAGTAGCATCTTTAGCTTTAGCGGCAAAACACTCTTTAATAGTAGTAGCAAAAAAAAATCAGCATCTTCACTTTCGCCCATTAACGAAGAGTCTCAAGACCCTCAAGAAAAACTCAGGCAACTACAAGAGCAGGCAAGTAATCTTAAGAAGAGATATTTTGAACTCCTTGATCAAGCTGAAAACGAACGCCTGAGTTCATTAAAAGGTCAAAGAGCAGCAATTCCTTTTGCTAAAGAAACAGATCGTAACTATGCTTGGGAACAGGTAGACCGAAAAAGCGTTACACTGATTCAAGAAAAACGTCAAGAAGAAGAGCTGGAAAAACTCAGGGAAGAACAACAAGAGAGTTGGCAAACAAATACCGAGCGTTGGAGAGCACGGGCCCAAGCCGATTATGCTGATAGAGCTTTTAAGCAAGCTCAACAAAGAACACTCAAGCTAGGAGAAGAAGCAACAAGAGCGAGAAACGCAGCACAATTAACGGAAGCTAATCGAAAAAGAAACGAGTCATTAGCAGAAGAAGAAAAGTTACAACAAGCTTGGTTTGCCGCTGAAGAAGAATGGGAAAAAATGGTTCAAGAATATCGTGCTGGCCATTCAGAACAGAGCGTTGCTTTGGGGGAAAGCAATGAAGATGTCAACATACAAGCTAGTGAACGTCTCAAAGAAAGAGATCGAGCCATCAACAAACGCTGGGAAAAATTCCTAAAAAGTTATCAAACTTCCGAACTTGAAAAAAGCGCTGTTGAACAAGAAGAGATCAGCGAAGCCATCATGGCTCTTGAGGGTCAACTCGAACAAGCATACCAGGATAGTTTGATAACATATGCTAATCAAAAAGTGTTAGCATTGGCCCATTATCGAGAGGTAGCCTTCCAACGAGCTTTGGACCACGCACGTAACCATCCCGAAGAAATGGCTGAAATTTGGGCGAAAATCGCAAGCAAACAAAACGCAATTACAAATGAGAAGCATGTAGTAGCTCAATTAGAAAAAATAGAAATTAACAAACAAGCCGCGGCAGCTTTTAAAGAAGAAGCCAAACGCCTTGAAAAAATCGAGAAAATCTGGAGACGTGTTTTAAAAGAAGAACAAGAAACGGCACAACAGAGACGAGAACAAGCCGTTCAAGACTATTATCGAGGTAACCACGCGGTTTGGAACTCATTGAGCGATCAAGAACGTATGCGCTACAATAGCGAAGCCATCAAAGCTAACAAAGAATACGATCAGAAAAGGAACGAAGCACAAGAAATGATCGCTGAGGCTCAAGCAGAAAAATTGAGAATAGAATCCGAAATAAAACGTATTGGAGAAAAAACATGGATTACTCCGACAAAACGGAAAGACAAACTAACTCGATATTATCAGCAACTAGAAGAACAGGGAGATATCATCAAAAAAACTTCTGAGCAACTTAAAGAACAAGAAGAATTCTTAAGAATAGGTAAAAACGCCAAAGAGAAAGAAAACTATTACGAAGCCTTAGCCCAAGCTCAATGGGCGCAAGAAAAAGCAAGAGAAGGTAAAAATTTATATTGGAAAAAGGCTGCTGAATGTTATGAGCAAGCTAGCACTCATTGGAAAGAGGCTGCAGATGACATAACTTTAGAATCCCAACAAAAGAAAAACAAACAAGTCGCTGCCTCCTACAATAGAGCTGCCGAGTCTTACCAAAAAGCCGCAGAAGAGCATGCAGCCTTGCTAACAACACAGCGTAGACATGAAGTCTTAATTCGACTCTACGAAGAAGAGGGGAAATTATATGAGCAACTAGCGGAGCAACAAGAAAAGAATGGATTAACCTCCGACACCTCTGCCATCCAAGAATCTCTCTACCAACTCGAGAAGAAAATCGAACGCTACCTTGGTACTAGGGGGAGCCAAATAGAAGAACTTCAAGAAAACCTTCCCTTACTAAAAAAACGCTTAGAGGAACTCAATAACGAAGGTATTGCCCTGCGCCAACAAGGCAAAGAACCCTTGGCATTAAAAAAAGAAGGTTTGGCTACTAGCCTCCAAGAGCTTCTTCCCTCCTGCCAAAAGGCCTTGGAAGATCTTTTTTGCGAAACTCCAGAAAGTAGCGAACGAGCAGCAGCAGCAATTACTGCGATTCAATCGCACAAAACCAAAGACCAGCAACTTCAGCAAACTATCGAGCAAACATTCCAACTCGAAGCAAAAGTAGTGCCACTCGAGCAAAGAGCAGTCCTCCTTTCATCGGAAATGACAGAGGCTCACGGGCGAGGAGAGCGCCTTCTAATCAAAGGTCAACACGCACTCACCGTCCAACTTAATCAAGTGCTAGAAGAGGCTAGAAAAGTAAAGACGTTGTTAACACAATCCGAAGAAGCCGAGGATACCTCCACTCAATTTCAAACCTGCATGAAAAAATTGCAGCAAGTTGAAGAACAGGATCGCTACCTTCAGCAAATTACTCCTCAACTTCGACAACTCGATCAAAATGCAACCTTCTTTACGACGCGCATTGGAACGCTAAAAAACGATATACAAGTATCCAAAGATCAAGGAGACACCTTCCTCGCTCACGGCCAAGAGAAACTCCTGCACCAGGCAAATACGATCCTTTCAGAAATCGATCCAATAGCAAAACAACTTCTCTCAAGAGCTGAGAAAGCCGAAAAAGCCTCTGAACGAGTCAACCAGTTACTGAATCGGTGCACTCAATTCCAGCAAGAAGACACAACCCTTCAAGAACATGCTGCCTCCCTACGCGAGCTTGGGAAGAAGAAAAATAGCTTTCAAAAACGTTCTGACGTCCTCACTATAGAAATCATAGCCTCTCAAAACAGAAAAGAGATACTACTCGGAGAAGGATTGCAACAATTGCAAAAGACAATTGCAAAAGCTTTATTGGCCATTGAGCAAACCAGTAAGCAAATACTTGAAGGCGTTAATAATTCTGCAGAAATGGCGAATGCTCTCTTGATAAAACTCAAACAACTTGAAGAACGTGACGCATCACTTCAAAAAAATGCGCCAACATTACTAGCCTTAGAGCAAAAAAAGAATCACTTCCAAGATAGGCTTAAAAATCTTACGGGTGAGATTGCTGATTCTAATAGCCATAGAAACAATGGAAAGCACTCCAACTATCTTAGCGAGGGACAACAAACCCTCTTGAGTCAGATAACTCAATGCCTCTCCAAGATCGATGAGAGTGCACAACAACTGCTCGTAAACGCAAGCGAAACTCCCGCCGCAGAAGCTAAAACCCTCTTAACTCAATTGGATCAACTCATGCAGCGAGATCAGCAGTTTCAACAAAATGCTCCTGACTTGCTCAAACTTAGCGAGAAGAAAAACTTCTTTCAGCATCGTGCTGAGACCCTCGGTAGGGAGATCAATGCCTCTCAAGATCAGCAACAGTCACTTTCGATTCAGAAACAACTTCTCCTTGAGATCAATCAAGCACTTGAAAAAATTGATCAGAATGCGAAACAACTCCTGTTCGGTATAGCAGGGCAAACCCAAGATCTTCTAAGTCAACTTGACCTGCTGAACCAACGTGACCAACGCCTTCAGCAATACCTCACGCAACTAAAAAATCTGCAACAAGTATTGCTTCCATTGCAACATCGTGTGAAAGCACTTGAAAACGAAATCATCTCCTCTCAAATCCGAGGTGAAATATCCCTCGCTCAAGCGCAGAAAACCTTGTTAGAAGAAATCAACAAAACACTTCAGCAAACTTCACAAATAACGAAGCAATTGCTTGCTGAGGATCAGGGAAGTTCTGAACTAGCGTTCCAAGAGATGAAAAAAGTAATTCCGCTCTTGGACCAACTTCGTTTGCGTGATGAGCGATTGCAAGAAAATGCCTTGTCCTTACGCGATCTTGAACAAAAGAAAAAACTCCTTCAACAGCGTATTGACTCCTTAAAGACCGAAATCACTTCTGTAGAAAAAGCAGGAGAAACCCTCCTTACTCAACAACAACAAACCTTCTTAAGCACTCTACAACAAACACTCGATAAAGCTTCTGAAATTGGTACGCAATTGGTGAAGGGAGCCGATCAGGCTCTAGAACAGGCAAAATCCCTCTTCTGCGAGGTAGACCAACTCCAAGTTCACGACCGACAATTAAAAGAGAATATCCTCAAAGTCCAAGAACTCCAGCAAAAGAAAAATATCCTTTGCGACCGTCTTACAGCCTTAGCAGAGGAGATGAATATCGCCCAAAGCCAAGGAGAAGTGCTCGTAGCTCAGGGGCAACAGACATTGATTGAGAAGTTGAGGGGAATTCTTTCACGAATTGATGAGATAACAGAACAACTGCGGAGAGGATCTTCTACTAGCGTTTTGCTAACGACCGAACCAGCTAATACTCTTCTCACTGAGATAGGACAGTTTGAACAGCAAGATGACGGCTTTCAGCAAAACATTCCTCAACTAAGAGAATGCCTTGAGAAGGGACGTTTCCTCCACACTCATATCGCTGAGTTAAAAGAGAACATCACAGCTTCTCAGTCTTCACGAGATCGAGGAGAACAACTTTTGGCTCAAGGTCAACAAAAAATCCTCTATGACTATCGTCAAATTCAATCAGGTATCAATGCAGTGGTAAAACAACTTCTTGCTGGAAATAAGAACGCTTCTGAACAAGCTAATGCTTTACTAACTCAGATTAAGCAACTTTTACAACGAGAAGAAACACTTCAAAAGAATATTCCAATACTTCTTACTAGAGAAAAAATCGGAGAAATAACAGCCAAAATAGAAGAAGCAAAACAAGCATTGTATGAAAAAAGTGGAGGAGATATAGGATCTCATTGGCATAACATTATTGTTAAACTGGAACAAGCGAGAGACAGTTGGAATAAATTTGGGGAATTAGTAAATCAAGGAAAAATTGAGAAAGCTTGCTTGTGGAAAAAAGTAGCTGAAAAATCAGAAGTTTCAGCAGAGGGATTAAGACAAACTATGCAAGCTGTAATAAGAACTACACAAGAGTCACGACGGCTAGAAAGAGAAGCTTTGAGTGCTTACTATACATCAGATGCTTCTACTTGGCTATTAAAGTCAGAAGAAGCTTTAGAGAAAGCAAATCAAATGAGAGGTAAAACAAGAGATTGTTGGAAGAACCTAGCAGAGCAATATAAAATTGCCGCTAATTATGCAGAGAAAGCTTTAGAAGCACATAATGCAGATAAATCAGAAAAGGAAGGAGAAAGAAGTTCGTGGTGCAGTGCAAGTCGTGCTGTACATTTTAGTGCAGAGTATCAAGTAAAAGCCATCGAAGCCGAAGTATTTGGGAAGCCAGAAATAGCTAGAAAATATCGAGAAGCAGCTGAAAAATATACGCGTTCCGCAAAGTCTTTCACTAAAGCAGTAGGAGTTTACGTTGTAGGAAAAGGAGAAAAAGGTAAATGTTGGCATAATGTTGGATTAGCTTTATCTATTGAAGCCCATGAACTAGGAAAAGCTATTGAATCTGAAGTAGCAGGCAAACCAGAAATAGCTAGAAAATACCGAGAAGCCGCTGAAAAATACAATCTTGCAGTGGAGTATTATACCAAAGTAGTAAAAGCTTATAATCAAAATTTGGAGGCTGCAGGTTATAATTTGCAGTTGGTAGGTGATAGTTTAAATGAGGCAGCAGAAATACAAGAAAAAGCCATCAAGGCAGATGAAAATAACAAACCAGCAATAGCTTTGAAATGGCGTGAAGCAGTGGGAACATATTCTTTTTCCGTTGAGTTTTTTACCAGAGCAGTAAGAGCTTATGAGGAAGAAAATACACGCGAAGAAGGTACTTGTCGTTGGGCTTGTACACCCGAAGGTAAATATTGGAATCACGTAGGACGTGCTTTATTTAATGCAGCTAATAAACAAGTAAAGGCTATTGAAGCAGATGAGGCTAGCAAACCAGAAATAGCTCTGAAATGGCGTGAAGCAGCGGGAAAACAAATTCTTTCAGTTGAGCCTTACACCAAAGCAGCAAGAACTGATTTTCATGGAAAAAATGGCGCTTTATGCTTAAATAAAGCTTTACGTTGGGATTATGTAGGTTATGGTTTTTATAATGCAGCAGAAAACTTAGGAAAAGCCATTGAGGCAGATGAGAATGGCAAACCAGAAATAGCTTTGAAATGGCGTGAAGCAGCAGGAAAAAACGATTTTTCTATTGAACCTCTTACCAAAGCAGCAATAGCTTGGGGAGGAGAAAAACCAGATGTAGCTTCAATGTGGTGTGAGGCAGGACTAGGTTTGTTTAATGCAGCAGATGAACTAAAGAAAGCCATTGAAGCAGATGAAGCTAATAAACCAGCAATAGCTCAGAAATGGCGTGAAGTAGTGGAAAAAAACAATCTTTCAGTTGATCTTTTTACCAAAGCAGCAGCAGCTTATGAGCAAGGAAACACAGAAGAAGCTAAATGTTGGGAGAAGGTAGGTTATAGTTTTCATTGGGCAGCAAATAGACTACAACTTGTCATTGAAGGAGATGAAAATAACGAATCACTAATAGCTCAGAAATGGTGTGAAGTTGTGAAAAAAAACCTTCTTTTAGTTGATTTAGTTGATCTTTTTACCAAAGCAGCAAGAGCTTATAGGCAAGGAAAAACAGAAGAAGGTTTTCGTTGGTATCAAGCAGGGCTTAATGAATACGAGAAGTTATGATAACTTATTTGTTGGCCAACTAATTATATTTCAACATCATTCACATTTTTTAATCAACATAAAATTATGAAAATAAAAACATTAAAAACCGTTACTATTTCGTTGGGTTTACTGAATGCTTATACTCTTTTTGCACAAATTGAAAATAACCTGAAGGCCGAAGGCTATAAATTGGAGGAAATGCAAAGCCAGATAACACATAACAAAAAGACAGCATTACTGTTAGAAGATCTATTCGAAAAACCATACTTGCAAATGGACCCTAACATAGTAGAAGGGATTCAAGAAGGAATAGAAGGACTCATAACTCGAGAAAAACCAAAAACACCCTCAGTTAAACTACCACCTATCACAGGTCCTAATACAAGTTTTAATGAAACACCCACAGTGCGACTTGACATACAGGATTCATTACCCGATACCCATGAACCAAAAGTAACACTACCGCCTTTAACTCGACCTAATACAGATGAAGCCAAGTATAATATACTTAAAGAAAAAAACGTAACCGTTCAGTCCCCTTTTCAACAGACAGTGCAATTAAACGGCACCACCAGTGAACAGGTCGTTCATTTAGTCCAGAGCCAGCCTCCGCAGGAGGTGAGCTCTGAACGGTTACAAAAAACCTTATTACAAATAGAAGCCGACAGAACGTTAATAGAAACATGGAAAGCAATGGAAATGAAAATGAAAGAAAAAGAAAAAGAAGCTATAGATTTAGCTGTAGAAAATGAAAACGAAGTTATTAATTGGAATAATGCAGGTCAAAGTTTTTATAATGCAGCAGAAAAACTAGAGAAAGCAATTGAAGCTGAAAGAAAAGGTAAAACAGAAATTGCTATAAAATGGCATGAAGTAGTCGAGCAACAAGTGCTTTCTGCAGAGCAGTATAAGCAATCAGCTAAAGCTGAGATAGAAGGAAATAAAGAAGATTTTAACCGTTTTTGGAAAGCAGCTCAAGAAATAGAGAAAAAAGTAAATGAGCTGACAGAAGAAGCTTCCATGGGACCTAAATCCACTGAAAATAGTAGTGATGAGGAAGAATCAGATAGTGATTACTTGATGATGAACCCATCAACAGTTGAGGGTGCAGAAGAGGCTATCAGAAACTTCTTCATCGGAGAGAGAAGATTTTTACCACCTGCAGAGTCTACTCAGCTAGGAGATTCAGAAGGAGAAGAAATTAACAATACGACTGTTGCAATCCATTCTGAAGAAGCTGCTACTCAAGAAAATTCAAGGAAAGAAATGGCGTTATTAGTATGTTGCGATAAATGGCTTGCAGAGACAAGGTGCATTACAAAACCAAATCAAATTTTATCAGATTACCTGATTGATGTTATTCAACGTGGAGCAAATCATAAACTCGTTAAAGATTTTGAAAAATATTGGAGTTATGTTTTAAAGGCTCGTGAATTAGGGGATGCACCTTTAGCATTGGGATGGATTCAAGTAGCTGAAGATATACAACAAGCTATTGAAGATAATATTAA
>DATEBV010000268.1:0-4058 GCA_035287205.1 Chthoniobacterales bacterium
CCATGCCGGCCGCTGAAGCAGAGGAAGCACTCGAAAATGCTGAAGTTTTTGCCAAGGCATCTGCTAATGCAGCAAAGCGAGGAAGAGAAAATCTTATCAATGCTGCTCTACAAGAAAATGTCGATTGGTTTGAGACCATAACGCGCGAGATTGTGGAATTTGCGAAAGCTGTGGCGGATTTTAAGAGAAGAAATTAACCATAAAAGAACACAAAAGAACAGTCCGTTCTCAATACTCCAGTGATCTCGTTTATTATTGAGAGTATCTTTTGTAGAGTAATCTTCAGGAGCCAGATTAGTAATGACATGTACCTTCTGTGTAGCGCGCCCAGCTGTAGTGTAGTTAATCCGGTAAAGGGTGTTCAGAGATTTCTTTTCGGTGCACTGATTTTTATTTTAAGAAATCCCTTGACAGTTTTTTACTGTTTTTTAATAATAATTCAGCCTAACCTAATTTCTTATTTCGTTGATCCCTTGATCTCTCAACGCTAGTCAAATTAACCATCCAATTTTGGTCATCCAACCATCAACTCCCAAGGGGGAAGTGAACGGTTATCATAGATTTTTAAACTCCAACACTCAACACTCAAACCAATATGAAAATAAAAAAAATCCTTAGTTTTTCAGCTGTTTTAATGAATAGCTCTTGCCTTTTTGCTCAAACTATCCCAAACATTTCTCATGTGATAAATCAAGATAATGGGATAGAACAACACATTAACATTGACAAATATCAGGGTAATAACATTGACTCTGGTAAAAGTTTAAATGATGACTTTATTACTCCATCTTTAATTGATATAGAGGTTGCAGAAGTTGGTGATGTAGATAATGCTTTAAATGGAAAATTAGATGATGATTTAAATAGCGAAACTAATTCACTTGTTCCTGTAAATCCAGGAGCTAAATTTTTCCTTTCAAACGATACTCAATGGAGTAATGGTTCTCATTATGAATCTTCCTCAAAAGAATATAGTAACAGTGGTTTTAGTGTGGTTTCATCTTTAATAGCACCTACTCCCTGTATGTTTAGTAGGACAACAGCAAGAGCGGTTGTTATTGGAGGATCAGCCCTGCTACCTTCATTGTTTGAACGTTCTTCTATTGAAAGCATAGAGTTAGGAAAAGCGGCAAAGTTTAGTAGAGGATTTCAAATAAATAATGGAAGGGGAGAGGAGCTAGGGAGAATTTTAACATTTAAACCGGCCAATATAGGTATTAGAGGCGTACAATTTGGAAGTATTGCGTTTGCTGATAGTTCTAGGAATAATGATGGTGTTAAAATAGTTAAAGAAATAAAACCTACTGAAGCTGATAAAATTAGTGATATTTCACAAAATGCTTCTTTGTTCTGCTGGACAAGTTGGTTTAACTCGTATTGGAATCCTTCTTCTTCTGATAACATCAAAAAAGAGTCTATTGCTTCTAGCATTCTTGGAATAGAAGCTAATAAGGCAAGTGTGGCTGCTTCTATAGTTCAAGATAAAGCCATTAAAGCCAAAGGAGAAGAGAAAATTCAACTTTTGGAAGAGACCATTAAAGCAAAGAGAGTACATGAAGCAGTAATTGACAAAGTCATTGAATCGGAAACAGCAGTTCTAGTAAAGGCTATTGATGAAGAAACTAAAAAACAATGGGCAGAAAAACTTCAGCAATCTCAGAATATAAAAGAGACCATTGCTTCTAGCATTCTTAGAATAGAAGCTAGTAAGGCAAATGAGGCTGCTTCTATAGTTCAAAATAAAGCCATTCAAGCCAAAGGAGAAGAGAAAATTCAACTTTTGGAAGAGGCCATTAAAATAAAGATAACATATGAAGCAGCAATTGACAAAGTCATTGAATCGGAAACAGCAGCTCTAGTAAAGGCTATTGATGAAGAAACTAAAAAACAATGGATAGAAAAACTTCAGCAATATCAGAATATAAAAGAGTTCATTGCTTCTAGCATTCTTGGAATAGAAGCTAATAAGGCAAGTGAGGCTGCTTCTATAGTTCAAGATAAAGCCACTAAAGCCAAAGGAGAAGAGAAAATTCAACTTTTGGAAGAGGCCATTAAAGCAAATATAACATATGAAGCAGTAATTGACAAAGTCATTGAATCGGAAACAGCAGCTCTAGCAAAGGCTATTGATGAAAAAACTAAAAAACAATGGACAGAAAAACTTCAGCAATCTCAGAATATAAAAGAGTCTATTGCTTCTAACATTCTTGGAATAGAGGCTAATAAGGCAAGTGCGGCTGTTGCTATAGCTCATAATAAAGCTAATAGAGCCGATGGAGAAGAAGCAATTAGGCTTTGGGATGAGGTAATTAAAGCAGTGAGAGCACATATAGCAGCTCAGGATAAAGTTATTGAATCTGAAACAGCAGCTCTAGCAAAGGCTATTGATGAAAAAACTAAAAAACAATGGACAGAAAAACTTCGGCAATCCCGGAATATAAAAGAATCAATAGCTTCTAACATTCTTGGAATAGAAGCTAATAAGGCAAATCTGGTTGTTTCTATAGCTCATAATAAAGCCAATAAAGCCGATGGAGAAGAAGCAATTAGGCTTTGGGATGAGGTAATTAAAGCAGCGAGAATACATATAGCAGCTCAGGACAAAGTTATTGAATCGGAAACAGCAGCTCTAGCAAAGGCTATTGATGAAACAACTAAAAAACAATGGATAGAAAAACTTCAGCAATCCCGGAATATAAAAGAGTCCATTGCTTCTAGCATCCTTGGGATAGAAACTATTAAGGCAAATCTGCCTGCTTCTATAGTTCAAAATAAGGCACGCACGAGAAAATAACTAGAACTCCAAGGCAAATATCCTCAATTAACTTATCCTGAATTAGCACAAAAGATTGCTGCTTGGAAAGGAGTTGTTGAGGAATGGAGTGAATGTCCCAGCCTAGTAGAAAAAAACTCCGTTATCAAAATTTTTGGTCCAAAAATTCAAAAATCGCCGCAATTAGGACTCTAAACTAACATGAAAAGATTATTCTGTTTTCTAGCTGTTTTACTCAGCACTCATTATCTCATAGCCAAGACACCAATCAAAGCACAGAGTACAGGCACTAATCAGAATATAGGGTGCAGGTTACAGGGGACAGGAGCAGAAATAGCATCACCATCAGAAGACGAGATTAGCCAAGAAGCTAAAATTATTGCGAATCGCGAATTGCCAACTCTCAACTCTCATGACGAGGGTGATAAATAGACCTTATGAAGCGTTCCAAATTTTTGTTTAGCTCAGTAGTATTATTCGCCATCACCACTCTCTTTGCGAAAATCGAAAAGAAGCTGGAGGTAATCGATCAACCTACTACTAACTGTCAACTGCCAACTGCCAACTGTAACAACTCAAGTCTTGATTTGAGTTGTTACCTGATGATGAATTCTTCTACGATTGAAGAAGGAACAAAAGCCGCGGGAGAAGCTTTGGGAATTTGGGGGAGAGAAGAAGGCATCTCAGGAGCTTTATCCGTGAGAGCAGGGGTAGGAAGAAATAATGGTGTAAGTGCAGTTTCTTCCAATGTTAGATTGCAAACGATTCGAGATACAACGGCGCTGCAAAAGAAACAAGACTGTGAAAAAGAAGTTGAAAAATTACAACAAGTTGTAGCACAAACGACCGAAGGAGCTCTAGAGAAAGCCGCCGCAGAGAAAGCTGCGGCTGAGCAAAGGCAAGCTGAAACACAACGGATCGTAGAAGGGAAGAGAAAAGAAGTAGAAACTGCCTTTGCCCAAGCTAGACAATCAAAGAGTGAAAGTGGATGGGCCAGAGCCAAAGAAGCAGCCACGGCAGTCTCAAATTATTGGAATGAAATTATAGAAGTAATGAAAGCAGGGAGAAGCCCCTTAGCACTTAGCCAAGAAGAGGCAACTTTTCAAAGAGATTTATTGCTAGAAAAAGTAGGTGTCGCTGAGGTTAAAGCCTTAGGAGTATCTCCTTGTGGTGATGGGTGGGTGGCAAAACGCGATAGGGCAAATGCCATGATGGCAATGGTAAAAGATAAAGTGTGGCCTTTCACTTCACAAGCGATGAAAGCATTTATCGAGCATCCGAGCAA
>DATEBV010000269.1:0-13393 GCA_035287205.1 Chthoniobacterales bacterium
TTTCACTGTTCTCGGTCAACTCCTTTCATTTGACTAGTTCACACTCATGTCGGGCGACACTTCGTTAAAGAATTTTTATAAAAATTCTTTTTTTGTGTTCTGGTTCTTTGTGTTTCTTTGTGTTCTTTTGTGGCTATTTTCTTTCTTTTTCTTGTTACTTCAGTTCAGTTTGAGCTCACAATTATTCTCCCTTCCATCCCTCAACCAAATGGCTTCCAAAATTTACACTGACAAAGACGCTGACCTCAAGATCCTTCAAAGCAAAACTTGTGCGATTATAGGTTTTGGTTCTCAAGGCTGCGCTCAGGCTCTTAACCTAAAGGAAAGTGGAGTGAATGTTATCATTGGCCTATACTCAAAAAGTAAAAGTCGAGCCGTTGCCAAGAAGCTTGGCTTCGAAGTGTTCGATACTTCTGATGCGGTACAAAAAGCGGATATTATTTTCCTAGCCCTTCCCGATCTTAAAATTCCCACTATTTATAAGAAGGAAGTTGCTCCTCACTTGACTCAAGGAAAAACGCTTCTTTTTGCTCATGGCTTTGTAATCCTGTATCAACTCATTCAGATACCCAAGGATATTAACGTCATCATGGTAGCTCCTAAGGGAGGTCCTGGACCGAGCGTCCGTCGTCAGTTCACCGAGGGAAACGGAGTTCCTGCAGCTATCGCGATTCATCAGGATCCTACAAAGAATTCTAAAAAAATTGCCCTTGCTTGGGCTAAGGGCATTGGAAGCACACGTGCTGGTGTTTTGGAAACAACCTTCCAAGAAGAAACAGAAACGGACCTTTTTGGGGAGCAAACAATTCTTTGTGGAGGTATTAGCTCCCTCATTCACGCCGGGTTTGAAACTTTAGTCGAAGCTGGTTACCAACCTGAAATGGCCTACTTTGAAACTCTTCATGAACTCAAGCTCACTATCGATCTGATCTATAAATTAGGCATTAGCGGCATGCGCTCCTCTATTTCAGATACAGCAAAATATGGTGATGTCACCGTAGGCCCTCAAATTATCGATACCTCAGTCAAGAAACGGATGAGACAAGCACTGAAGAATATCCAATCTGGAAAATTTGCTAAAGATTGGATTACTGAATACCAACAAGGAGGGAAGAATTACCAAGCGCTCATCAAAGAAGGGGAAAAACATCCTATTGAAACTGTTGGAAAACGCGTGCGTGCTACCATGAAAAAATTTAAATGGATCTCCCATCCTATGAGTGCCAAGATAGACATTTCCGATAAGGAAGCTCTTTACAAAATTCTTGATGAATCATGAGTTATTCCATCGATGCAAATATTTTAATCTATGCTTCGGATGGAGCATCACCCCATCAAAATAAGGCACTACAATTCCTCAAGGAAAGAGAAAATGATCCTGACTTGATGTGCCTTACATGGCTTACCCTTATGAGCTATCAGAGAATTGCCACTCATCCTGGAATTTTCCTAATATCCTTAACTCCTGAAGAAGCCTGGCAGAATATTCAGGCTTTACTGAATTTCCCTCGTGTTAGAGTTATTGGAGAAGAAAGCGATTTTGGCACTCATTATTTTAATAGACCTCTTTCAAAACTCGCTTATGCTGATGAAGTGCAAGGAGTCGACGGCGCGGAGAAGTTGAGTGTACAGGAGCTACTCGATGCTTCGAGCACCGGCGCGACGAAGCAATTCGCAGCAGAAGTAGGGTTTGGAAAGAAGTCTAATTTAACATCGTCATTTCCTGTTCGCGGAAACCTTGTCCCTGATGCTCATTTAGCTACAATCTTACGTCAGCATGGTGTCGAAAAAATTTATTCAGCAGATCGAGATTTTCGAAAGTTTGAATTCATCAAGGTCATTAATCCATTGTAAGCCTCAATCCATATCAGTAATATTTTAGTGTTCTTTGTGCTCTTTTGTGGCTATTAATTCTAACCGGCTGAGAGGGACTCTCAACTCGTCCTTTCAACCTCTCAACACTTCAACTTTTCAACACTAGCAAGGAAATTGCCTTGATAGTTATCTTCACAATGATTAACTCAATCCAACAATATCTCGGTTCTGAAGCCTCCTCCCTTCTCAATCACAAATGTACGACTATTGCCAAAGAGATGCTTCATCTGCCTGGAGCTGACTTTGTCGATCGTATTTTTTCTCACTCGGATCGGAATGCTCGCGTTCTAAGCAACCTTCAACGTATCTACTCTCATGGTCGCCTCGGAGGAACCGGCTACCTCTCTATTCTTCCGGTAGATCAAGGAGTAGAACATTCTGCTGGAGCCAGCTTTGCTAAAAACCCAATCTACTTTGATCCTGAAAATATTGTTCGCCTCGCTATTGAAGGTGGTTGTAATGCCGTTGCTTCAACGTTTGGCGTACTCGGCATGGTTTCTCGTAAGTATGCACACCATATTCCTTTCCTTGTGAAGCTCAACCACAACGAGCTTCTTACCTACCCTAACCAAGCCAAAGAAATTATGTTTGGAGCAGTTGAGGAAGCTTATAACATGGGAGCCGCTGCAGTAGGAGCAACGATCTACTTTGGCTCCGAAGATGCAACCCACGAAATCATTGAAGTGGCTGAAGCCTTTCATCATGCTCACCATCTAGGTATGGCAACAGTTCTCTGGTGCTACCTTCGCAATTCTGCCTTTAAAATGGATAAGGATTATCACCTCTCTGCTGATCTCACTGGCCAAGCCAATCATCTAGGAGTCACTATTGAAGCTGATATTATTAAGCAAAAACTACCTGAAAATAACGGCGGTTATAAAGCTCTTAATACAGGCGCTTCAAGTTATGGAAAACTTGATGAAAGAATCTACACGGAACTTACTACAGATCATCCTATCGATCTCTGCCGTTATCAAGTCGCTAACTGTTACATGGGACGTGCTGGTCTCATCAATAGCGGTGGCGCTTCAGGTCAACATGACTTTGCGGAAGCTGTAAAAACAGCCGTTATTAACAAACGTGCTGGCGGAACAGGTCTTATCTCTGGACGCAAAGCATTCCAACGTCCGATGGCTGATGGCGTGAAATTGCTTCATGCTATCCAAGATGTCTACCTCTGCAAAGAAGTAACGATTGCATAACTTGATAAAAGAACGACTCACAGAAGCTTTACAGAAAATTCACAGGGATGGAAGCGATGGAAGCGATAACAGAGGATAAAATCAATCATGAGAACCTTTCTCAAATTGTTGTGAGAGATTAATCCCTTGTTGTGCTTATTCAACTGCCTTTACCCCTTCCATCGCATTCGCTCTTATAAATTTTCTATTAATTCTTTCCCTTATTTTAATATACGCTGAGAAATGCGATAGAAGGGATGACGGAGGTTTAAAAATAAAAATAAGGCGAATACAGTTAATGAGTGTACTAAATCAAATAACGATTAGATTTTCACTAATCAGTTTTTTCTTTCATCCATCGCTTCCATCCCTGTAAATTTCTTTTTTAGGTATTTTGGCAACTATTTTTGATGATATTAAAAAGCGACTCACAAAAGCCTTTCAGCAAAACTTTGATGAAGGGCTAGAGTGTGGCGCTTCCATGGCTCTCTACCATAAGGGGAAAAAAGTTCTCTCTCTTTATGGGGGATTCATGGATTCCGCCAAGACTCAACTGTGGCAGCCTGATACATTGACGCTTATTTGGTCAGCTGGCAAAGGTATTGCTACAGCCTGCCTTCTCCATATCCTGCAAGAAAAAGGCATTCCTTTAGAAGCTACTGTAGCAACCTTCTGGCCTGAATTTGCTGCTGCAGGAAAAGAAAAGATTACTATCGGTCAACTTCTCTCTCACCGCGCAGGCCTCTCAGCTCTTGATGCCACAGGACTCTCCTTAACGGATCATGATGCTGTAGCATCAGCATTAGCAGCACAATCCCCTAATTGGAATTACGATAATACTCATGGTTATGGCGCTCGCACCTTTGGATTCCTCATCGATGACCTCTTACGACGTCTCACTGATGGAGAACCCCTTGCCAGCTACTGGCGCCGAGTCTTTGCTATCCCTTTGAATCTTGATCTCTGGTTTGGTCTTCCCTCAGAACATCTGGAACGTACAGCTTCGGTCATCCCTCCTAAATCACCTCCTCCTTTCAGCGAGTTCAGCCAAGCCTATGGAGACCTTACTTCCCTCACTCGAAGAACCTTTGCAGAACCTGGAGGAAATCGCTCCCTTCAGATCATGAACCAATCTGAAATACGCCAATCTCCTATTATTTCGTTAGGAGCTATTGCTTCAGCTGAAGCTCTTGCTAAGTTTTATTCGATTTTAGCTATGCAAGAAAAGAACGCCTATTTTCATCCAACCACCCTTATGTGGATGCAAACACCACTAGCTCACGGAATCGACCGAGTTCTCTTAACCGAAACAACTTTCTCAGCTGGCTTCATGATGAATAATAGAGATTCTATTATGGGATCTAGCCATTATGCCTTTGGACACCCTGGTGCTGGTGGCGCTCTTGCTTTTGCTGATCCTGAAACCGAACTTGGCTTTGCTTACCTTCCTAATGCCATGCATCCAGGAGCTATGCCGGGATCTCGCACTCAACGCCTCATAGAAGCATTGATGGAAAATAGAAGATAAAACCTATCTAAAAGCGAACGATTTTTGAAAACGATTTTTAATTTTATTTGATAGCCTAAACTGCATTTTCGAAAGGGGTCAGTCCTTAATATTATAATATTAAGGACTGACCCCTTTGACTTATTATTATTTCACTATATTGTATTCTTATGCCAAGACAATTACGCATAGAATATGAAGGTGCAATCTATCACATCATGAATCGAGGAAATCGAGGTGATATTATTTTTAAAGATGATATTGATAGAGAAAAGTTTTTAACTACACTAGGCGAGGCATGTAGTAAAAGTGGCTGGCAAGTTCATGCTTACTGCCTCATGAATAATCACTTTCATCTAGTTATCGAAACTCCAAGACCAACACTCGTTACGGGAATGAAGTGGTTGCTTGGTACCTATTCGCAGCGTTTTAATATTCGACATCAGCAAAAAGGACACCTTTTTGCCGGACGCTACAAATCGCTACTTGTTGACGAATCTGACAATTGTTACCTTCGTACTGTCTGTGATTATGTCCATTTAAATCCAGTACGAGCACATCTTCTCAAAGAAGGTGAATCTTTACAAAATTATCAATGGAGTAGTTTTGGTATTTATTTAATGCCTCCTCAAAAGAGACCCCTTTGGGTTCGTATTGATCGCTTATTCGGAGAACATGGTATCACCGAGGATAATGCTTTAGGCAGGCAAATATTCGCAGCATTAATGAATCAAAGGATCTCAGAACAAGATGGTGATGAAGCACTCTATAAAATTATTAAGCATGGATGGAAAATTGGAGCAATGAATTTTATTGAAAGACTTCATGAAAAAATTCATCATCAAGAAAAAAATGGAAATCATTTTCCATCAGCTATTAATGAAAGCGAAGAAGTAAGAGGACGTAAACTTATTGAAGAGCAACTCGATAAATTACAGATAACTCTTCAGGATCTAAAAAAATTACCGTGTACTAATCCTAAAAAAATAACTATTGCCCAATATCTTAGATTAAATACGACTTTATCATTAACCTGGATTGCTCATGAATTAAAAGCTGGAACTCCGGGAACACTGGCTAATTCTTTAAATAATAAAAAATGCAATATTTAGAAATTTTTTATCTTTCGCAATTATACTTACTCATAAAAAGTTTTCCCAAGATATAAAAAGGGTCAGTCCTTAATATTATAATATTAAGGACTGACCCTTTTTAGGAGATAGAAGATAGGAGTGGAAGATGGAAGTAGAGGTCACAAAGTGACCAAGACCCTACTATTCAATGTTTTTACACTACACATTCGCAATCCAACCATTTGGTTCAGATCCGTCCTCCGAAGGAGGGGATCTGAACGCTTACGCTAGTGATTCTGATGTCCATTATTCCATTGATTGTGATAATTCTTCCACTGATTTTTCTTGTTTTTTTTCCACTGTTGATGCTCGTTACGCCATTTCTCACGTTCGTCATGCCGCTGCTTATTCCACTCTTGATGCTCATCATGTCGTTGCTTCTGATTCCGTTGATGCTCATCACGCCATTGTTCGTGCTGGTCATGTCGCCGCTTGTTCCACTGCTGACGCTCATCATGCCGTTGATCCTGGTTCCGTTGATGCGCATCATACCATTGTCGCTGATTATTATTCTGCGCAACAAGACAGCTAGAGCTTGCTAAAATAGCAGCGAGAAGAATTAAGGGTTTTTTCATAGGTTTTTAAGGTTTATTATAGGTTTTCAGTCCTCGCTATGCGACGACTGAATTAAAAGTAACAGTTTAGTTTAAATATGTCTACGTAGAGTTTGTACGAGAGTGAACGGTTTTTAAAAACGAATCTTTATTTTCACTTGGTAAGGATTTTTCCGACGCGACTGTAGGTGATGAATCATTTTATGCGAAGCGAAAAATCTGAGTTCAACGCAGTACTTATCAGTTTTCCACAAGCCGTAGTAGATTTAGTATGAAATATCCAGGTTACTTAAACTTAAAACTTAAAACTACTATTCGGCCTGTTGGCCGAATAGTTATAGCATGGCTGCCCCAAAAACCCCGGCACTGTCCCCCAAAGTCGGTTTTAAAAATTGCGTCTTTAATTCTTTATTAAAAATATAAGGAATGATTTTTTGACGCGTTTCTTCGGTGTAGAGAATTTCACAGTTTCCAACACCACCCCCAATAACAATTGCCTCAGGATCGAGAATATTGATAGGTACAGCAATGGCTTCGGCAAATTTTTCCTGTAAGCGCGTAATAGTTTCCTTTGCCGCCTCTTCTCCTGAGACAGCACGCTGGATAATCTCTGTTAACCGAACAGTATTATCTGTTTTTTCCTGATAGAAACGCTCAAGTGCAGGCCCTGAAAAAACGGTTTCATTACACCCTTTTTTACCACAATAGCAGGGAGCCTCTTCACTGCGCATGGTATTATGTCCCCACTCTCCTGCAATACCGTGCAATCCTTCGATGAGGTGACCTTGCACAATAATTCCGCCACCCACTCCAGTCCCAAGAATAAGACCCATTACGACCTTTGCATGACGCGCTGCTCCTTGCGTTGCCTCTGCTAGTGCAAAGCAATTAGCATCATTGGCAAGGTGCACCTGAGCTCCGAGAACACTTGTAAGATCTTCTCTTACAGGACGCCCATTAAGACAAAGTGTATTGGAGTTCTTTAAAACTCCCGTACTAGGATCAATAACACCAGGAGTACCAATGCCAATACATTTAGGACGAATCAAACCAGAAGCTTGTTCTAATTGCTCTACAAGTAATTGAACTTGCGCAAGAATATGGTTATACCCAAAAGCCTGTTCTGTAGGAAGGCGCAAACGGTAAAGAGCTTGGCCAGGATGCTCTTCATTAATAATGACACCCTCAATCTTTGTGCCACCCAAGTCAATACCCCAGCGCTGTTGCCTTACGTCAGCAAATCGTTTGTCATACATCATGATCTTGAGGAGGTAATAACTCAGAAGGCCAGCGATCCTGAGCAGCTTGAATCTCGTTTAAAATTTTATTAGATTTCTCCAAAAATCCCTTCCATTGACGCTCAGCAGCTCTTGCTACAAGGATAGCCTCACCTCCCGAGAGAGCTCCATTGATATTCCTCGCTCTGTTCTCAAGCTCAACTGCACCATCTTTTATTTCTTCTAAAGTCTCATTAGAATGAACAAATTCCCATGTATTGGTAAAAGCTTCTATAGCAATATTCATTGCTCTCAGAGCATCAGAAGGATCAATAGTAATATCATTCATTGTGACCTTTATAAGTTCTTTAGCCAATTGGTAGGCATGATGACTACTATTTAAAAACTTTCTAGCTATCGGATGAGTGCATCGATCTTCTTTAATCTGATTCTTCAAGTGCTCTAACATGGTTCTTCCAAACTGCAATTCAACTCGTCCCTGCACTCCCTTAGTAGCAAAAGAGGCATCACAAAAAATATTTCTTTGATTTTCAAGAGAAAAAATAACATAGGCTTGAGTGCTCTCTAATTCACACCATTGCTCAAAAGCATGGGTTGCCACCTGAAGAGCAACCTCTTTCACTGAGTCAACAGAAGCAAAAATTTCAGAAATGCTCAGCGAAGTCTGAAAATTAATATTATTTTGAGTGGAAGCTCCTGCTCCTCCACCTTTTAATTTAAGAGTTGGCAAAGGCTTCATAGCAGTAAGAGATTCCGTTTTATTGCCATCAAGTGTTTCAAAAATTTTACGAAGTTTCCCCCCTGTCAAAGGATGCCCTTTTAAAAGGGCTAACGGTTGTAATTCGTCAATGCTATCTGCCTTGGCTTGTGAATACTTTGAAACAATAGCAGCTTTTAGTGTTTTGAGAATGTTTCTATTTTCAGCTTGGGTTTTACCATTAGAAACATTGAGTTCACTTTTTCTAGCCTGAATAGAACGACCTCCTTCTTTTTCAACAATAATTAATGGTAAGGTTTCAGTACAAGTTGAAGCAGCCTTTCTGAAACTCTCTATTGAAATAGAAGCAGAGTGATCACCTTTTGCTGTTGATAGGATCACATGATCTGCTCCTGTCAAAACGTGGGCTTTACTCTCATCAGTTAAGAGCGTTCTCGAAGGATACAGATGCGTTTTCTCCGTTGGAACCTGAGCAACAGGAAGATTGTTCATCTGGCCTTGTTGAACAACTCCTGCTGTTGGTATTGAAGCATCATCTCCCTCTGGTATTGGAAGATTAGAAGAAAAAGAAGAAAGGGCGAGGGATGGCTCCATTTTGTTATAATTAGCTTGAACAGTCCTGGTTTAGCATCACTCTTCATGATTTCGAGGTGTAATAGGAGGTGTCAAGAGTTCAGAGGACCAATAGGCTTGAGCAGTTCGAGCCTCTGTTGCAGCTTGATTAGCCATCTCAAGAAGCATGCTCCATTGGCTTTGGGCAGCTGTAGCTGCTTCTAGTGATTCAATTCCTACAACATCCGTATTCACACGTCGTACTGTTTGATCAAGCTCTAAAGCCATACTTTGTATTCTCATTAAAGAAGTATTCCAGTGAGAAAAAGTTGCCGTATTTAAAAAAGCTTGTCGCGCAATTTTAGCAACTTTAAGAGCTTCTAAGGGATCAAGTGCGGTATTCCTAATAGCAGTAGTAATAAGTCTCTTACTTAATTGGTAGACATTGTTACTCCTAGTTAAGAATTGCATTGCTATTGGATGATCACACAAAGCTTCTTGAGCCCTCCTCCTTGCACTCTCTAATACAACCTCTTCACGTAATAAATTCATACGATCGTGTCCCGTAATAGTTATAGAAAGAGCTGGCTGTAATACAATTCTTTGGTTCTCAAGAGAAGAAATAGTCTCCTCTTGCATATTCAATAACACACACCATTGCTCAAAAGAAGAGTTCATTTGCTGAAAAGCTAGCTCTTTTGTTGAATTAATGGATGCAAGAATTTCAGAAAATCTTAATGAAGCTTCTGCGCTAATATTACTTTGAATTGAAGCTGTTGCTCCGCCCCCCTTCAATTGAAGAGCTGGCAAAGACTTCGCAGCAAAAAGAGATTCCGTTTTATTACCATCAAGTGTTTCAAAAATCTTACGCAGTGTTTCTGCCGTTAATGGCTTAGCCTTCAAAAGAGCGAATGGTTGCAACTCATCGATACTATCTGCCTTAGCTTGTGAATAGCTTGAAACAATAGCGGCTTTTAGCGTTTTGAGGATGTTTCTATTTTCAGCTTGGGTTTTACCATTAGAAATATTTAATTCAATCTTTCTAGGCTGAATGGAACTGCCTCCTTCTTTTTCAGCAATAATTAATGGTAGGGTTTCAGTATAAGTGGAGGCGGCCTTTCTGAAACTCTCTATTGAAATAGAAGCAGAGTGATCACCTTTTGCTGTTGATAGGATCACATGATCTGCTCCTGTCAAAACGTGGGCTTTATTCTCATCAGTTAAGAGAGTTCTCGAAGGGTGCAGATGAGCCTCCTCGGTTGGAATGTGAACAACGGGAAGATCGTTCATCTGGCCCTGTTCAGAAACTCCTGTTGTTGGCATGAAAGCATCATCTCCCTCTTTTATAGAAAGGTTAGGAAAAGATGGAGAAAGGCGCGATTCCATTTGTTATAATTAGCTTTAATAGTCTTATTTTGGCAAGATCTTTGACATAATAATCCTAAAAACGGGAATAGAAATGGATAAAATGGCGTAAGATATTGGATTTAAAAATGTTTTTTAAAAGGTCGTAGCATACCTTTAGGTACGTAAGACATTTGAAAAAGCATTTTAAAACCAAGAGATTATGTCAGCTTGCCATTCTCTATTCACGTTTTTAGGATAATACAACGGAGTAGAAATACGTCCATTGAGGACCATTGACATTAAGTAGTAGCAAAGCGTCCCTTCAACTCTTCAACTCTCTAACTTTTCAACGCTACCAAAGTTCCTACCTTGGTAGTTACATCACTCTTCATTATTTCGAGGAGTAATAGGAGGCGTAAAAAGTTCTGAAGACCAGTAATCCTGCGCTGCTTGAGCCTCTATTGTAGCTTGATGAGCACTTTCAAACAATATCCTCCATTGAGTTTCTGCAGCTAAAGCTGTATCTAACGCCTCAGCGCCCCAGGGAGTTCTATTCATGCACCTCGCTTTTTGATCAAGCTCTAAGGCCTTTTGATGCATTATTGATAAAGAACTATTCCATTGCGCAAAAGCCGCTGTATTCAGAAAAGCTTGTATAGCAACATTTGTTATTCTAAGCGCTGCAGAAGGATCAATAGTAGTATTTCTTATAGCAGCACTGGTAAGTTCATCAGCTAATAAGTAAGCATCATTACTCTTAGTAAAAAAATATAATGCGTCAATAGATGTAAGGATTTCAGAAAATCTCAGCCAGGCCTCAGGATCAATATTATTTTGAATAGATGCACCTGTTCCACCTCCCTTGAGTTTAAGAGCTGGCAGAGGCTTAGTAGCCAAAAAGGATTCTATCGTATTACCATCGAGTATTTCAAAACTCTACTCTCATCAGTTAAGAAGGTTGTTGAAGGATAGAGACGGGTTTCCTCAGTTGGAACGTGAGCAACAGGAAGATGGTTTATCTGATCCTGTTGAGAAGCTCTTACTACTGGCTTTAAAGCATCTTCTAACTCGGCCTTTAGAAGATCAGAAAAAGGCCTCATGGTAAGATGAGGCTCTATACCTTTGCTGTTATCCGTAAAGGTCCCATTTTGACAAGGTAATTGATTCTTCTCTGACTGCTGCGAAGTAATCCCTTCCTCCAGCCTATCTTCTGCTTGTATCTTGCCAAAAGCAATGAGGGCCAAGGGCAGCATCAAGCATAAGGCATGATTTTTTTTCATACCTCTATGCTTTCACTGAAAGATAGTTATCAAAACACTGCACTTCTTTAAATCTTATCTTTACTGTTACTTTCTGGTGGATTCTTGAGTTCTTTACGTGATTGCACCACGGTATCGACAAGCCCATATTTACAGGCCTCTTCAGCGCTCATGTAGTAATCGCGGTCAGCATCTTTCTCGACTTCTTCAACACTTTTACCTGAATGTTGTGCAAGAATACGATTCAGACGACGCTTTAATTTATACATGAACTCAACACTCCGCTCCACATCACTAGCCGTACCTTGAGCACCACCAGAAACTTGGTGAATCATGATGTCAGAATTTGGAAGTGCAAAACGCTTCCCTTTTGTCCCAGCACAAAGAATCACTGCTCCCATGCTAGCGGCCATTCCCATACAGTAAGTAGTTACATCACAAGTAACAAATTGCATCGTATCGTAGATGGCAAGCCCTGCAGTCACAGATCCTCCTGGGGAATTAATATAGAGATGGATATCTTTTTTAGCATCTTCCATTTGAAGAAAGAGCATTTGTGCAATGACTAAATTGGCGACATGGTCATCAATAGCCGTTCCAATGAAGATAATACGATCTTTGAGAAGGCGTGAATAGATATCGTAGCTTCGCTCGCCACGACCAGACTGTTCAATAACAACGGGAATAAGCATAGTAAAAAGAAGTTGAGGGGTTTAAATGTTTAGGAGTTGAGGGGAATGCCTAATGATTGCAATGCGGGCCATGGACATGCTCATGTTCCTGTTCATGCTGAGAAGTTGCCTTATTCGAAGGAGGCAATTCTGTAACTTTAGCTTGAGCAATGAGCAAATCAAAGGCTTTCCCTAGAAGGATCTCTTCTTGAATATGACCAAGAGCACCACGTTTTGAGAGTTCTTTAATCAGCTTTTGTGCCGGCATCTGATACCGCTTGGAAAGACGCAAGAGATGCTCTGACATTTCGTCGGGAGTCACCTCAAGAGCTTCTTTAGCAGCAATCGCGCCAAGAATATAGTTAAACTGAAGTTTCTCTTGAGCCCCCTGTTTGGCACTGCTCATGAGTTGTTCCTGATGAGCACGTATCTCCTCGTCGGAAACCCCTCTATTTTGATTGTCTTTAATGATCTCCTGCAACAGCGATGCCGTTTCTTGCTCGATCATTGTTGAAGGAACCTCGCAAGGTATCTTTAAAAGAAGTTCTTTTCTTAGAGCCATGCGAACATTTTGATGAAACGTCGAATCCATCATCTGTTGCATATAGCCTCGAATGTTTTCCTTGAGTTTTTCAAGAGTCAATTCAGGTTCTAATTTAGCCGCAAAAGCATCATCGAGAGGAACAAGTTCACGCACTTTTATTTCATGGAGGGTGACTTTGTAGGTTACTTCAACACCTCGAAGCTTCTCTTCTGAAAAGTCATGAGGAAAAGTAATCTTACATTCACGCGTTTCCAAAGGTTTCAAGCCAACTAACGCTTCTGCTAACCCTGGAATAGGACGGTCCTCTTCAAGGCGCAACCAACCATTACGACGCCCTACAAAACTCACAGAAAGATCAGCATCGAGTTCGAGCAAGGATTTTCCCTCAACAGTTCCTTCATAATCGAGTACCGCAAAATCACCCATCTGCAAGCCACGGTCTTCAACATTGGTAAATGCTGCTGTATCTTCACGCATTTTCTCGAGATACTCTTGAACACGAGCTTCATCTACCTGACTTTTCTCTACGGCTACTTCAATCCCTCGATATTCTGGCAACTCAATTTCAGGTGCTGTTACAACCTGTATCACCAAACGAAGTGATTGATCCTCCCCAAGATGCTGTTCTTGAAGCTTAGGATGTTGAGCTGGAGCAATTTTTTTATCTTTGAGAACTTCTTGCACGGCATTTTTGATTAAGTGCTCGACAGCCTCTTCCCTCATCTCCTTGGCATATTTCTTCTCGACAGCAGCACGAGGTGCTTTGCCTTTGCGAAAACCTGGAATGGCAGCCGCTCGCTGATAGCTATCTACA
>DATEBV010000270.1:0-3667 GCA_035287205.1 Chthoniobacterales bacterium
TTTCACTGTTCTCGGTCAACTCCTTTCATTTGACTAGTTCACACTCATGTCGGGCGACACTTCGTTAAAGAATTTTTATAAAAATTCTTTTTTTGTGTTCTGGTTCTTTGTGTTTCTTTGTGTTCTTTTGTGGCTATTTTCCCTTTTTCTTTATTACTTCAGTTCAGTTTGAGTTCACCGAAATGTTGATTTATTCTCGATCTTAAAAACACTCTTTACCCTTTACCCTTCACTCTTTACCTTTCTGGTTAATTTCTTTTTTTTATGACTGAAAAAATCGTTGTTATTGGAAGCAATTGCTTCTCAGGAAGCCATTTTGTTAATTATTGTTTAGCTCAAGGGCTCGACGTCCTGGGTATCAGTCGCTCCATACCTCCAGCGCTTCCCTTCCTTCCCTATCTGTGGAATGGCACTTCTGCTGCTAATTTCAAATTTGAACAACTGGATCTGAACCACCATACCGATCAAATTGCAGCTACGATTCACTCTTATCATCCTGACTATGTGGTTAACTTTGCCGCTCAAGGAATGGTTGCTGAAAGTTGGATCCATCCTGAACATTGGTATCAGACCAATGTCGTTGCTAATGTAAAACTGCATGATCAACTACGTCATTTTTCTTTCCTTAAAAAATATGTCCATGTCTCAACACCTGAGGTCTATGGAACCTGCCAAGGAAATGTCTTAGAAACAACTGCATTCAATCCGAGCACTCCTTATGCTGCCTCGCGCGCAGCCTGTGAGATGCACCTCAATACCTTCTTTAAGAATTATCGTTTCCCTGTTGTCTTTACCCGTGCGGCTAATGTTTATGGCCCTGGACAACAGCTTTATCGCATCATTCCTCGGACAATCCTATCCATTCTCCTTGGCAAAAAAATACCCCTCCATGGTGGAGGTCATTCTGTACGTGCTTTTATTCCTATCAGTGATGTCGCTTCAGGAACCTTAAAAGTAGCTCGCTTAGGAATACCAGGAGAAGGATATCACTTCTCCACGGATCGATTCATTTCTATTCGTGATCTTGTTACCATGATTTGTCATCGCATGGGCGCCTCTTTTGATACAACCGTCACCATTGTTGATGACCGTCCAGGAAAAGATGCTGCCTATCTCTTAGATAGCACTAAAAGTAAGAAAGAATTAGATTGGCGACCTTCCATAGAACTCGAACAAGGACTCGACGAAGTTATTGCTTGGGCCAAAAGATGGCTGTCAGAACTTGAAAATCAACCAAGTGAATACATTCATAAAGCCTAAGCCGTAACTATTCGGCTAACCGACCGAATAGTTAGTTTAAGTTGAGAGTTTAAGTTTAAGTTAAATTAAGGTTATGAAATCATTTGAAGATCTTGAGGTATGGCAACGCAGTTGTGCTCTTTCTGTGGAAATTTGTGCTCAGCTTCGAACATGCAATGATTATGGATTGCGTGATCAACTTGTAAGGTCATCAATTTCTCTTCCTTCTAATATTGCAGAAGGAGCAGAGCGGTTTTCACAAAAAGAATTTATGCAGTTTCTAGGATATGCTAAAGGTAGTGCTGGAGAAATGCGTACACAGATTATTATTGCCAATAAACTGGGTTATTTTGATGCTGCCATGACTCAGCTCTGGATACAGGAATTAAAAGAAATTTCAGCTATGATTTTTGGACTAGCTCGTTCTTTAGGAAAAGAATTGCAACCTAACTATTTTGCCGCAAAGCGGCCAAGAATTAACTTAAACTTAAACTTATAACTTAAACTTATTATTTGGCCTTTGGCCAAAGACCAAAGGCCAAATAACTACATGTTCTCTCACAAGATCATTCCTTTTGAATCAGCCCCAGCGCTCTTTGAGCGCTTACGTTCCGAAGGTCATAAAATTGTCCAATGTCACGGCACCTTTGACCTCGTTCACCCGGGTCATATTTATCATCTTGAAGAAGCTCGGGAGCTGGGGGAGCTTCTTGTCACCACCGTTACTGCAGAAAACTATGTTAATAAAGGACCCGGAAGACCCTATTTTAATGATGCCGTTAGAGCCAAAAGTTTAGCAGCGCTTGGGTGTGTTGATTACGTCGTTATTATTCCTTTTCCTACGGCTGTTGAAGCCATTACCTGCGTAAAACCTGATATTTATTGCAAAGGAGAAGAATATCAATCAAGTGACGCTGACGTCACCGGAAATATTAATGATGATATAGCAACGGTAAAAAATTATGGTGGAGAAATACGCTACATCGGTTCTGTTGTTTTTAGCTCCAGCAAGCTCATTAATGAACACTTTGATCATATTCCTCACTCCGTTAAGGAATATTGCCACTCTCTTGCAACTCATTGTACTCCCAATGAGTTTCGGGCTGCTATCGATAGCTTTTCCGGATTAAAAGTTCTCGTTATTGGCGATATTATTTTCGACCGTTACTCCTATCTTAGAATTCAAGGATTAACATCAAAAAACCGTATACTTTCAGGGCGCTTTCTTCATGAGGAAACCCAAGCTGGAGGAGCGTTAGCTATTCAACGTCATATTGCCCAATTTACTGATCAAGTAGACCTCCTAGGACTTCTAGGAACTGAGCCATGGGTCGATGATCTCATGCGTTCCTATCTACCAGAACCTCATGATCACTGCCTCCGCGATGAAACCTTCACCACAATCATCAAACAACGTTTTGTAGAACCCACAGGAGAAGGCAAAGAACTCAGCAAGCTTTTTTCTGTTAACTATATTGAACCTAATCCTCCTTCAAGTTCTTTAATCGAATGTGTGATAGAAAAACTTCGTGATAGGATCCATCATTATGACTTGATT
Source organism: Chthoniobacterales bacterium (assembly GCA_035287205.1). GTDB lineage: Bacteria > Verrucomicrobiota > Verrucomicrobiia > Chthoniobacterales > UBA6821 > CAIWMF01. The sequence goes on from DATEBV010000270.1 coordinate 2,798, forward strand.
GTGGTTGCTGACTTCGGTCACGGAACAATGGCTAAAGCAGTCAGGCGCCTGGTTGAAAAAGAGGCTCCCTTTATGGCGCTCAATTGTCAGACTAACTCTAATAATCACGGATTTAATATTATTTCTTGCCAATACACTCGAGCTGATTGCTTTTCCCTTGATGAACAAGAACTCCTCCTCTCCTGCGCTCAACGCCACATTGATTTTATAGGAGAATTAAAAAAACTTAAGAAAAAACTTCATGCACGCTATGCATGGCTCACACGTGGCGCTATAGAAACCATCGGCATCAAGACCGATCAACCCTCAAGCATCATTAATCCTTTCGAAAATAGAGTTATTGATACTATAGGTGCCGGAGACGCCTTTTTTTCCGTCGCCTCATTAGCTGCTTGCCGTAATCTTTCAGCTCCCTTAAGTACTTTTATTGGTCAGTTAGCAGGAGCCCAAGCTGTACGTATCGTCGGCAACAGCGAACCTATTTCAAAAACAGCTCTGTTAAAAGCAGGAATGGCACTTTTAAATTTCTAGTGAGCTCAAACTGAATTGAAGTATTTTTATACCAACGTCACCGTAACAGGCAGAAGGAATAGCCACAAAAGAACACAAAGAAACACAAAAAAAGTAAACTCAATGGTAAACTTAATTCATTAGTTCGACTAAGCTGTTTCGCCGCTATTGGTGCTCTATGTTGAAGCAGAATCTCAATTTCTACCCCTTCCTCTTTTTCACGATAGTGAACATTCTTTATCTTGAGTTCTTAAAATCGGATGGAGTCACGGGGATTGCGCCCCGTGACCCTTCCACACCACCGGACATGCGGATCTCGCATCCGGCGGTTGAGCAGAGCAGAGGTCATTTGACTGCCTC
>DATEBV010000271.1:0-5952 GCA_035287205.1 Chthoniobacterales bacterium
TCCATTGAAAGTTTTTGTTTAAGATATCTATTAACTCGCTGGTATGATCCATATAATTTTCGTTTCTCCTTGTAAAAGAACGGTATTATAGAAATTTACCAGCGGGTTACAATTTTATTTATTTTTTGTCGTGTACAGAGATATTTCCTGAAGAAGCTTCAGAAATTGTTTGAGAATGATCAGAAAAAGAAACCTGAGAGGGTGCATCTGTAGCGACTCCTTTTACCTGTGGTATTGTTCCCTTTTCTAAAAAGGCACCCCAATACTCAGCAATGTCAGCCAGGTCGGCAATGACTGCCCCTAACCTTGCGCCATCAAGCCCATTGGCATTAAGAGCTCGTGCCAAAAAAACATCACCTCGTTCTCGTTCGATACTCAAGGTTGCACCACGTGTTCCAGCCCAGAAAAGATTGGCTTCGAGAAGTTGTTCTACCACATCATAACGATTCTCCTCAGGCAGCCGCCCAATACAATGGTGAACCACTACCTCATTGCTTGCCTCATTAAGTGTAATTCCTATCTCTAACTTCCCATCGAGCTGTAAGAGGCATGTATCATCTTCATCATCAAATTCCAAATCCGAAAATCCAAGAACCTCTCCAAGCTCTGTGAGAGCCTTTATTGTTTGCGTGTTGAATGAGTCGCTCATAGTGATTAAACTTATAACTTAAACTAACTATTCGGCCTGTTGGCCGAATGGTTACCTTGTGGATATCTCAGTCGCAGGAAAGCTGCTCCTACAAAAGCAAGTCCTATCAAAATAAGAAAGAGAGAAAGAAACTGTCCTCGTGTGAGGAATCCGGTAAGTGGTGCATCAGGTTCACGAAAGGTCTCCCCTGCAATGCGCAGAAGAGCATAGGCAATAAAGAAGATCCCCGTAAGAACACCATTTGGCAAACGACAACGTGTCCGTAATATCCAAAGCAGAGAGAAGAGAACAATACCTTCAAGAAAAGCTTCTAAAAGTTGCGAAGGATAACGAGGCGTGAGAATTGTGGCTAAATAATCGTGCAAGACCGGCGAAGAATGAACACCATCAATTACCGCTTCTACAGTGCAAAATTTTGGATCAATGGCAGCAGTATCGTTTAATGTTGCGATCACAAAACCTGGAGGAAGAAAGAGAAGTTCCTTAGGAAATTGCATCGCCCATAGACTACTTGTTGCACGACCAAAAAGTTCTCCATTAATAAAGTTAGCACAGCGCCCAAGGAAAAGCCCAATAGGAGCCACAACAACGAGATTATCGCCAAGATTCAACCAAGAAACATGATGGCGATGTGCATACCATAAAGAATAAAGGGCAAGCCCAATAATGCCTCCATGACTTGCCATCCCTCCTTCCCAAACGCGAAAGAAAATAAGCGGATTCTGTAAAAATCCATCAAGGTCATAAAAGAGCATGTACCCCAGTCTCCCTCCTATAACGACACCGAAAAGAGCGCTCCAAGTAATAAAATCAGTCACTTGATCAGGAGAGAGATCAGAATACCCTTTCTTAGCAAGATAGCGGTAGAGGAGCGTTCCAAAAAGAAAGGCTAAGATATAGGCTAAACCATACCAACGAATACCAAAACCGTTACCAAAACGGATAAGGAAGGGACTAAGATCATGAACGTAGTAAGCAAGCATAATACAGGTTACAGGTTACAGGTTACAGACTACAGAACATTCTTCGAAAATTAGTGAGCTCAAATTAAATAAAAGCAATAGGAAGAAGGAAAAAAATAGCCACAAAAGAACACCAAGAAACACAAAAAACAAGAACTCAAAATAGAGAATGTTCGCTATCGTGAAAAATAAAAGAGTAGAAATTGAGATCCTTTAACACCAATAGCTGAAAAATAGCTTAGCCAAATTAATCAATCAAGTTCACCGTTAATCCGAATATTTCATACTCATCTATTACAATTTGTGGAAAATTTGATGGATACTGCGTTGGACTTGAATCTTACGCTTCGCTTAAAATGGTTCATTCCCTACAGCCATGGCAGAAAAATTCTTCGTCCGACTTGTCTCATCAAGTTTCGCACCACGTTTTATAAGGATGTGTATGAAATATCCGAGTTAAGTTTCTTTTTGTGTTTCTTTGTGTTCTTTTGTGGCTATTTTTCTGCCTATTACGGTGACGTTAGTAAAAAAATCTTCAGTTCAGTTTGAGCTCACGAAAATTACAAATTCTTTAATCTTTTTTGTATTCTTTGTGCTATTCTTTGTGGTCGAATTTTTGCTAACTCCAGCCACTGATATTTAACTTTTCAATCCCTCAACTTTTTAACGAGTCGCGAAGCGACTTCAACTCATCCATGAATATTCTCATTCTTGCTGCTGGTTATGCCACGCGTCTCTACCCTCTCACAGAAAATCAACCGAAACCTCTCTTGCCTGTTGCTGGTAAACCTATGATCGAATGGGTCGTTGACAACCTCTCCTCTATCTCCAATATTCATCGTATCTTTATTGTTACTAATAATAAATTTGCAGACCACTTTACAAACTGGGCCAAAGCATATCAAAAAAAAGAACCCAAGCTCGTTTTTACCATCGTCAATGATGGTTCGACTAGCGATGCTGATAAATTAGGAGCCATTGGCGATATTCACTATGTGATCAATCGTGAAGGAATCCTTCATGAAGACCTTCTCGTTGTTGCTGGCGACAACCTCTTCAGTCAACCTGTAGCTGACTTCGCTCAGGCAGCCAAAGCTAATCCTGCAACATTGGCTCTCTATGATGTAGGTGATCTTGAAGCCATTAAAAAATACAATAACATCACTACTGATGCTCAAGGTCACATCACCCATTTTGAAGAAAAGCCGGCACATCCTACTAGCACTCTTACTGGTATTGCACTCTACTACTACCGTGCTGACATTCTCCCACTTGTGAATACCTACATAGAAGAAGGAAACAATCCTGACCAGCCAGGACGTCTCATTCAATGGCTCTACCCTAAAGTTAAGGTTGGCACGTGGAATGTTCCTGGAACTTGGTTTGACATCGGCAGCAAGGAGACACTCGTTGAGGCAAACGAAGTGTTTGAAAAATTTCGTGAGAAAGAAGAATAGCCACAAAGAAGCACAAAGAACCAAAAACAAAAAAAAAGAGTTTTTATAAAAATTCTTTAACGAATTTAAGAACTCAAAATAAAGAATGTTCGATATCGTAAAAATAAGGTGGGTAGGAATTGAAATCCTCTCCTGAAGCGACTTCAAGAGTAAAAAAAATCGTTCTTCCTTTGTCACGAAGTGACCAAAAATCAACTTAAACTTAAACTAACAACTTAAACTAACTATTCGGCCTTGTTGGCCGAACAGTTACTCTGGAAGCGCTAACTCAAACGGTGGTATCTTAGCAATAACAGCCGTCCCTTCATCCGTTATTGCCAAGTAGGCACCTTCGGCCATAGCACAACCTCCTACCTTATGACAGCTGTTATAAGAGAAACTTTCTCCCGGCTCCAAATAAGGAAAAGATCCAACCACACCATCTCCTTCCACAACGATCACCTGCCCTCCTTCTTCACGCACAATCCATTTTCTTCCCTTTACCGTCAAAGCAACGTCACTTTTATTGTGGATAGTAATAAAATAGATAAACGAATAAGGCCTATCAGAGCTTGAAATAAGCTCTGGATAATAGATCACATGATCTACTGTTGCGGTAAAACCTTTAAGCAATCGTGGCTTCATTAAAAAATGGGAGATAGAAGATAGAAGATGGAAGATAGGAGGTTAGGCCAAAGGCCAAAAATACAAGATGCAAAGCATATACTCATCACGGATAAAAATTAGTTTTTTTACGCTAAAATTGTTGTTTATCACTATTAGCCTGCTTTAGGAGGCCTCGCCCCCATCTTCCATCTTCTATCTCCTAACTACCAACGATACGTTGGTAGTTACGCTATTCCTTCTTTTTTATTGTCGATGCAATTGAGAGAACCCTCAACTCTTTCTCTTCAATAACTGAAGGTGATCCAGTCATTAGCTCCGCTCCACGATTATTCTTTGGAAAAGCAATCACATCACGAATGGAGTCTTCATGAGCTAAGAGAGCAACAAGTCGATCAAGGCCCAAAGCAATACCTCCATGTGGCGGAGCTCCATAACGAAAGGCCCTTAACAAATGACCAAAGAGTTCTTCTTGTTTTTCCTCACTGATTCCAAGAACAGAAAAAACCTGTGCCTGCAAATCACTTTCATGAATTCGTAAACTGCCACCACCAATCTCTACACCATTGAGAACAATATCATAGGCTTCGGCACGAATCGCGCTCAAGGGGCCTTCTTTCAGAAGATGTTGATCTTCTTTAGTAGGCCTTGTGAAAGGATGATGTACGGCATTCCATTTTTTCTCCTCAGCATCATAAGCAAGAAGTGGAAAATCAATAACCCAAAGAAACTTGAGGAGATCACGATCTATTGGAATTTTTTGCAACTCGACAACACGCAATCGAACACGCCCTAACGCAGCACAAGCAGTCTCCCAAGTATCAGCCCCAAAAAGAATCAGATCTCCCTCCTCAATATTGAGACGCGTTGCAAGAGCGGCTTTCTCGGATTCGCTAAAAAACTTTACAATTGGAGATTTCCACTCTCCATGCTCCACCTTAATAAAAGCAAGTCCTTTGGCTCCCGCATTCTTTGCCATGGCTGTTAACTCTTCAATCTGACCTGTTGTGATGGAGGCAAATCCTTTGGCATTGATTGCTTTAATAACCCCGCCTGTTTCTAAAGCATTTCGAAAAACCTTGAACTCAGTCGCTGAAAAAACATCACTGACTCCATGCAATTCCATTGCAAACCGCATATCTGGCTTATCGCTTCCAAAACGATCCATTGCCTCCTGGTAGGTTAAGCGTAAAAAGGGAGTTATAATCTCAACACCACGAGCCTCACGAAAAACTTTTTTAAACATTCGTTCAATAAGTCCAAAGATATCTTCGGCAGTAATAAAAGAAGACTCAATATCAACTTGAGTAAACTCTGGTTGACGATCTGCCCGAAGATCTTCGTCACGAAAACAACGTGCAATTTGAAAATAACGATCTACTCCTCCCACCATGAGAAGTTGCTTATATTGCTGAGGAGCCTGAGGCAGTGCATAGAAATGACCAGGCGTCAGCCGTGATGGCACAAGAAAATCACGAGCTCCTTCCGGAGTGCTCTTGGAAAGAAGCGGTGTTTCGACTTCCCAAAAACCTTCCTCATCGAGTAAGTCACGAATTGTTTTGGTCACACGATGACGCAATTTCAAATTAGCACTCATCTCAGGGCGGCGGAGATCAAGATAACGATGCGTCAGCCGAAGGTCTTCATTGGTTATTCGCTCTTCCATCGGAAATGGAGGAACCTCGGAACGATTCAGTACGATAAGATTGGAAGCGACTACTTCGATAGCACCGGTAGGAAGGCGCAAGTTTTCGGTTCCTATCAATCGCGCGGCAACTTCTCCCTCCACCGTAATAACATCTTCACAACGTAACGTATGAGCTGCTGCAGAAGCCGAAGCATGAACCTCAGGACGAAAGACCACCTGTGTGATCCCTTCACGATCACGTAGATCAATAAAAATAACTCCCCCATGATCACGTCGTGAAGCCACCCATCCACTGAGTGTTACATGACACCCAACATTCGTCTTTCGCAAAACTCCACACGACTTATTCCGATAAGCATTGCGATGCAATGCTGGTTCGCTGCTCATAATTTGTAATTCACTGTTCATATAAATAGGCTTCGGGTGAGGTGATGAGTATATCTTGGGCTAGCCACTTTAAAAGCTCTTCCTTAAGAATAATATTTTCCTCGCGCGTGCTAAGCCGTTTGATTTTTAGCATTGGCCATTCAGCACCTAAGATCACAGCAAAGGTTGCCCCGGCACTTTCGGCGGCACTAAATTGTTTTCCAACACGCTCAGCTGAGAGTGAAAAAAGAACACGCCAGCCAGCTT
>DATEBV010000272.1:0-4763 GCA_035287205.1 Chthoniobacterales bacterium
TCACCTGCTTCAGGTGGTACTGATGATTCTGGAGATGAAGAGTAACTAGAGTCTTTCCAGAAGTGAACCAATTTTGAAAATGGATTTTTATTATTTAACTTCAAACCCTCTCCAACAAAGGATCTGATAATTCAGGACGAGCTCTAACTATTCGGCCTGTTGGCCGAATAGTAGTTGTTAGCTCCAATTAAGACGATGCCGGATTCAGGTCCAACAAACTCTCTTTGAGTTCTCTGGTCAAGGTTGCCTCAATAATGGAAACATTGAAGTAGTCAGCGTGGATACTTTGCTTTGGCGTTTGTTGGAATAGGATGCGATGTTTTTTTCCGCGACGACTACTATGGATGTCGGGCTGGACACCATGAGCATCTTCCTCAAGTCCTTCCTTCATTTCGCTAACTGTAGATGCAAGGTCTTCCATAAACTGGAGCACTTTGAGATCCATTTCTTCAGGACGACTCTTTGCGTCAGGAGAAGAAACGATGGATAGGAGATCGATGAGCAGATCGGTTCTTGCGAGGATGCCAGCAACCTGAAGGTTTGTATAATTTAGAATCTCTTGTTGCGTCAAAGGAGATGGAGAACCCTGAAGGTTTGTAGCTTGTTTCATCAAGGTTTCAATGGCATCTACTTTAGCATTCGTTTGTTTAAGATAAGCAATGGCATCTTCTCTATTACTAAAGTCCGAGGGGAGCGTATTAATAATGCGTTCAAGAGCTTTAGCAAAAACAGAGGCCTCTAGGAAAACTTCTGTAGCTTTTGGAGCGTATTGAAAATTCTCCTTGGAGGGAGTCTTAATAGGAGTGGAAGGAATTTCCTGAAACTCAGGGGAGGGATTCGTAGCAGAATCTGCGTGAATCGAAGGACCACTTAAAGAGAAAAGAGCCAATACAAGAGGAGAAAGTAATTGTTTCATCATACGTGGTTACCAACCTCTCTTTATTTCTGCGAAATAAAGGGATGTTGGTATATTCTCGGCCGATAGGCCGAATATAAGTTTAAGTTGAGAGTTAAGTTAATTTTCGGTGCTCACCTCCGAAGGAGGGATATCTGAACTGGCACGTCAAATGTTTATCATTATACAGGATTAGACAGAGCATTGAGGAAAATGTTCAAATGGATTTGAGGGATACCTCTGGTTATTGCAAAAATCGCTTCGCTTTCGGACTCTGATTAGTGTACTAATCAATATTTATTATGCGTTGCGAATTAAGCCCACTTTACCAATGTTATTTTATTTCGGAGAAATAAAATAACATTGGTAGTTTATATGGATCTCTCAATACACCCATCGGATCATGTCGATTCCCTGATTTCGCTGCAGAAAATTCACAAAAAACCTGCGGTGTTTTCTGTAAAGGCTCAGCAAATTCCTCGTGTGAGAGTTTCTTCACAAGAAGAGGCGGTCTCTCATGCTAGTGCTGCAATCAAATCGCAGCAGCTGAAGTTAAACCAGGAAATCGCGGAAATTGCACAGGAGAAAAAAATCGCAATAGAGACAGTGCAAAATAATACGGTTACGCAACAACACCGTGCGCTGCAAAGAGGACATGCCATCGTTAGCAGTGCTGATATTACGAGTAAAAAAAATGAAGCTCTTAGTCAGATACAAATAAAAGCCAGACATCAGGCACGCCTGGCTTACTTTAGTTATCGAAAAGGTATTATTGAGCATCAACCGACGATTTTTCATTCAATCTTTGAGAAACGTCAACACCAGATCAATAGCAGTACCACAGCCTCATTAAAACAAGAAGACCTTGAAAAAACGCAGGCAATAATTGAACAATCGTTAGAAATCGAAAAGAAGATTGTTGAGTTGTTCAGGGATTCCATAACAACTGTTCGTGATGAGGATCTTGTTTGGGCTCTTCAAATGATTGATGCAACAGATGCCCTGCGGACTGTAATTCTTGCGAACGATGTTGATGATTATCTTGCTGATGCGACAGCTCAATTAGAGGATGTAAAAGCATCATTGAAAACAATATCAGCCTCTAATGGGTTATCAGATCATGATAAGTTTTCTTCTCAAGAAACCATTGTCTCGTTTCAAGGAACACTTCGTCAAGATCAGGCTGATTTTTTATTGGCAGAAGCTCTTTCCGACGAAAAGGCTCGGATTGTCGCAACACAACATGTTATTGACCTTTCAAAAAGAGCTCAAGAATTGAACCTAGTGGCTGATCAAACGAGAGACGAAGTACCCATAGCAAGGACAGAAGAAAAAGACTCCTTAACCCAACGAGTAGAAATACTCCAAACACTGGCCTTAGCTTTAGAAAAGGCAGCTCAGGCTTATCAGGAGATAGCAGATGTTTATAGCATTCCCATCAGAAGTACGGGTGAAATGAAGCGAGGTGTAGTCACGGCGTGCAAAAAACTACAGCTTCCTACGGTGACTGCCGGTTCTGAGATTTCTGGTGAAAAACAATTTCTTGCAAAACAGCTCGAGCAACTTTCTTTATCGTGTCAAACAATACAAGATTCAACGGAGGCCTATGATTTAACGTTTTTATCTCAACTCCATACTCTCTCTGATCATGATGCGGATATAATCAGTGGCAATCATCGAGGCATTATTTTAGAACCTCGTCTATCGGCAATTTCTGACACGGATCGCACGCGTTATCGTCATGGAATGAATTTGATTAGGTTAGCGCTCTTAAGAGATTTTGGTATTGATGGAGTTCAACGATTTGATGAGAGGTTTTCTGCTAAAATTGGGGCTCACAATCCATTGGCTGTTCAAGAACTCAAGACGTTGATGCAACAGTTAGAAAGCTCCCATAAGCAATCTAGCTACTTTCTCTCTTCTATTGATGCGCCTGGTGATGCTCTTACTGAATTACTTCTCTTAAAGGATGCCCAACATGATGCCAAAGTTATTAAATCAGAAGGATCTTCTTTCAATCCTTTTTTAAGCGCCTCCTCCTCTTCTCAAAATAGTGTTGTCGAAAGCGAAGCGGTCGAACGTGGGATAAGTGTTGTAAGAGGAGGTATAGAGGATGCTTTAAAAAAAATGAGCCTTCCTCAGCGTCAAATGGATTCTGTTATGACTAATTTTAATAACGAGTTTACAAGTATTGGTAAAAATACCCCCTTAACTATAGGAGCGCTAAAGACTTTTCTTCAGAAACAATTTCAACAATCTCAACAATATAATATTTCCTCTCTCTTAAGTGGTCCTATTTTTAATAGCATTGTTTGGAATATATTTACATCAGGCGTACTCACCTTAAGAAGTACCCCTGTTTTTTTACGTTTTGCGGCATCACCTTATGGTGCGGCTCTCGTATTTCTTTCCTCCTTAGCTATAGAAATATTCGAAGATTTAACTGTTAGCTCGCGCATGCTGCATGAAGACCCTACTCAAACGACAATACGGTAGAGTGTATTCACATGGATACAAATTTAATTTTTTAGATAGGTTGGTACAAATTTTTTGCTAGAAAATGAACATTATGATATTTTAGGTGTCTTATCTATATATACTCATCACGAATGAAAAAAAGGAATTTATCCCCTAAACTCCTAAGCCTTTAAACTCCTAAACATTTGCTCAGCTTCTTCCCCAGAAGGAGATGAGCAAATACAAAATATGAATAAATCCGTTCAAGAACTCGATCGTCGCGTTCAGGAAACCAGTTCCTGGGTGCATCCTCTCACACAACAAATTGGCCGCATTGTCGTTGGTCAGCAAGGTCTCGTTCGGAGCTTGCTGATGGGACTGCTTAGCAATGGGCATGTGCTTCTAGAAGGTGTTCCGGGACTTGCCAAGACATTAACCGTCCGAACACTTGCCTCTTGTATTCATGCTTCGTTTCAACGGCTGCAGTTCACTCCTGATCTGCTCCCAGCCGATTTGATAGGAACACTGATTTACAATCCTCGGGAGGGTGTTTTTACCACGCGCAAAGGCCCTATTTTTGCGCATCTTATTCTTGCTGATGAAATCAATCGTGCGCCAGCCAAGGTGCAGAGTGCTTTGCTTGAAGCGATGCAAGAGCATCAAGTGACCATTAGTGAAGAAACCTTTAAGCTTCCCAATCCCTTTCTTGTATTAGCCACACAGAACCCATTAGAACAGGAAGGAACTTATCCACTTCCTGAGGCACAGTTGGATCGTTTTATGTTTAAAGTTGTGGTTGGCTATCCCACACGAAAAGAAGAGCGTTCGATTCTCGATGCCATGGCTACTTCTGCACCCCATCTTGAGGTGGAACCGATTGTTAATAAAGAGCAACTCCTTGAAGCGCGTGAAGTGGTCAATGAGATCTATGTTGATGATAAGGTGAAAGATTATATCGTTGATCTTGTCTGGGCAACGAGGGAACCAGCTTCTTACAAACTCAAGCTTGATGGCATGATCCGTTACGGGGCTTCTCCTCGGGCTACCATTTATCTCACGTTGGCTTCTAAAGCGCATGCTTTCTTAAATGGTCGCGGTTATGTCACCCCTCATGATGTGAAATCAGTGGGTCTCGAAGTCCTGCGGCACCGTGTAGCTGTGAGCTATGAGGCCGAAGCGGAATCAATAACTTCTGAAGATATCATCAGTAAGATCTTTGCTGGATTGCAGGTACCTTAAAGCAGGTGGTAGGTGACAGGATATAGAGTACAGACTTCAGGTCGAAACAAGCTAATACCTCATACCAACGATAATTTCGCATTCGCCAAAAAGTGGGTCAGTCCCACACATGATCACCTACGGTGCTCATATGAGGTAGCTGACCCCTTTTTTCGTCCAATTTAATCCGAAC
>DATEBV010000273.1:0-5484 GCA_035287205.1 Chthoniobacterales bacterium
AACGGCATTAACTGAGAAAAAAACAAATCCCGCTCCTGATCTTGCAAAAGCTGCCATCATTGCTTTAGAGACAGAGTCAGAGTATATTGCTCAAATAACGCAGGCAGCTAAAGCAGGCAGCCAACAGCTTGCTGATCAAAAAAACGCTACTGCTGTTCAAATCTGGATGGCAGTGGATCAGTATATTCAATGCCTTCAAGCTGGTTGGGCGGGAAATGCTGTAGAAAATCAACGTCTTGCTTCCCTTGCTCAGAAAGCCTTGGCTCCTTTTTCTCAATCCTCTGGCTATAGGTCGACTGTTTCTAGTTCAGGATCTTCCGGAGGAAAACAGGTTGCCAAAGAGACAGCTCCAGAAACAGAAATACAACAACTTGATGCTCCTTGGACTCAAGTGAGTTCTATGATTCAAGAAATTATGCAGACCAAGGCCAAAGTGGATCAGGCACTAGGTGAAGGAAAATATGATGAGGTGCGTCGCTTGACTCAAGCGGCAAGGGCAAAACAACAGGCTGTTGAGGCTGAAATCAAGCGTATTCAAGAAGGGTGATGTAGGAGGAAAAAGAAGAGAATAGCCACAAAAGAACACAAAAAAACACAAAAGAAAAAAGTAAGAAGTCAAGAGTAGCTGGCGTTGATGTGGATTTTTTAAAAAGTTCTATTTTTTGAAACAAACTCCTTACAAAATTTCATCCATTTCTAATTACGTTTCTAGTACAAACACTCTTTGCCTTGTACGTTTTTAGGTTTAAATGACAGATTTTTTCTTTTTGTGTTTTTTTGTGTTTTTTTGTGTTCTTTTGTGGTGAATTTCTTCATTCTTTTCTGCATTCTTTGTGGTTAATTTTTTCCAATAAGATACTCAATCATGATTTCTATCACCATTCCCATTTATAATGAAAAGGAAGCGATTACACCGCTTTTTACGAAAATCCGTGAGGTGATGGATCGTTTAGGACGTCCCTACGAGGTAATTTTTGTCAATGATGGGAGTAGTGATGGAAGTTCTGCCGTTCTCGATGAGATCGCTGCCTCTTATTCCCAAGCGAAGATTATTCATTTTCGACGTAACTTTGGTCAGACTGCAGCGATGATGGCTGGCTTTGACTATGCTTCAGGAGATGTGATTATTCCGATGGATGGGGACTATCAAAATGACCCTGAAGATATTCCTCGGATGTTGAATAAACTTGATGAAGGATATGATGTCTGTTCCGGATGGCGTCGTGATCGCCAGGACAATGCTCTCCAGCGGAACATTCCGAGCATGATGGCTAATAAGCTCATCTCTGCGATTTCAGGAGTGCGGCTTCATGATTTTGGTTGTTCGCTCAAAGCCTATCGTCGTGACGTCATTGAAGGAGTGCGTCTCTATGGTGAGATGCATCGTTTTTTACCGATCTATACGAAATGGCACGGAGCCCGTATTACAGAGCTTCCGGTGAATCATTTTGCCCGTACAACAGGTCACTCAAAATATGGCTTGGAACGGGTTTTGAAAGTAATCCTTGATCTCATGGTGGTGAAATTCCTCGATCGGCATGCTCAAAAGCCAATGTACGTTTTTGGTGCCTGTGGATTGATTAGTTTGGCCTCAAGTTTAATTTTTGCGATATGGTCATTAGCCCTACTTGTATTTTTTCAGAAACCACTCATTACAACGCCGCTTCCTTTGATGGTAATGTTTACTTTTCTCATGGGAGTCATGAGTTTTCTCATGGGGTTATTGGCCGAGATGATTATGCGGACGTTTTACGAGTCGCAAGGAAAATCAATCTATCTCGTGAAAAATACCTGTAATATTGCTATTCGGGCAGCAAGTCGAATGTAGATATGGGGGTAGAGTTGAGTGCTGTTAAGTTACGCGGATATTGCATACTGATTGCAGCAATGAAGTTCCCGTAATGGGAATGGAGCAAAGGCGGGGCAGTTGTGCTAATGCATCTGAAGCAGAAAGAGAGCTAAGCAACGGTCCGCAAGGGAAATTAATGTCTATGATGTCAAAACAGATGTTGAAAGTTCAGAACTACAGAGGATGATATATCGGCAAGCCAAGAATGAAAATTCATGAAGCCAACCAAAGGGTAGCCTCCGTGAGCCGGATTCGAGAAATACGATTGTCCAGTTCGATGAGCAGGGCTAATTCTTCTAACGGTATAATAAGTTAATAATTAATGAATAGTCAATAATGGTGAATATTGTTAAAAAACACTTTTTAAGCTTGGCGTATGAAAAGTGCACGAAAAAATCCTACCGAGCAAGAACAGAAGATCCTGGACGAAATTAGCTTTGTGTTTTTGGAAGAAAAGCATGAGAGGAAAGAACTACAGGCTTTTCTTAAAGAGCACCACTATCTTGGAGAACTTCAGGCTTCAGGCGAGCAACTGCACTACTTTATCGTTGATGCTCAAGGTGAGAAAATAGGAGGGTTTATATTTTCAAAGGCATGTAAACGACTCAAGTGGCGTGATAATTGGATGGACAGACGAACAACGCAGAGGACGACTTGGGATGCTTGTTAATAATAGTCGTGTTGAAGTTCTTGGATAACAAAAATTGAAAAAATCTCGACTTGCCAAAGGTTTTACAAGGTTGTTTTTCAAAAAATCACGCTTGGGGAAAGGGAAAATTATGCTATTTTTTCGGTGAATTAGCCCTGATTTTTGTATTTTTATTAAAAAAATCCCTTGACAATTTTAAGGTTTGTGAATAAAAATCCAACCGCCCAATTTAGATTTAATTTTGTTGATCTCAAGGCAGGTCAAACTGATCATTCAATCGCAGTTATCCAACCATTAATTCCCAATGGTTAGGGGGGCGGTTACAAAAAATATAACATTCTTTTTAATATTAAAACGTATGAAAAAAGTTACTCTTTTATTTCTTTTGGCTGTTTCAACTATTGTTACTAATCTATCAGCTCAAAATAATCGAATTATTCAGAGTACCAAAGGTGTTGAGAATAAGGACTGGTTAGTTATTAACGATAGCCTTATGATGGATCCTGTAGAGTTGAAAAACATTGAAGAGGGTATAGAAGATTTAAGAGGAGAGATTGGATCTCCAGGAAGGTCGACTGTTTCATCTCAGATAGCTGCTAATACGCGTTCTATAAATTCTCCTAGTATTCATAGTCCATCGTATAGAGCAACATTAGCTTGCAATGATATAGGTGAAGAGAACGGTACGAATGCATTTCTTGAGAACAAAATCAAAGAGTATGGGGAAGTAAATGAAGCTATTGCTGAAGTTCAAGTATTGGCTGCTAAGCCTTGTGAGGAAGAATGCAATCTAAGAATGGATAGGGCTACTGCTTTGATGGCAACCATAAGAAAAAAAGCTTGGCCCACGATTTCACAGTCGATGAAAGTATTTAGTGAACATCCAAGCGAAGCAAAGATGCTTCTTGTACGTAATTCTTCCTTTGCCTATGCCGCGTGCGCCTCTGTCCTTGCCTCTTTCTCTTCCTATGCCGCTTCCTTCTCTTCTAACTCCGAGATTTCTGCTTCAATTTCTTCTGCTGCCTTCGCTTTTTCCGCTGCCGCTGCCTATGTTTATCTTTATCCCTCTACTTCTGTTGCTGTCTCTGCCTCTGTCTATAACTATGACTCTGCCTTTGCCTCTTTATCTAGTGATCCTGATTTCATGATCGCTATTTTTGATTATGCCTCTGCCTCTGCTTCTCTCTTTGCCTCTGTCTCTGCTTCTGTTGCTGCTTGTGCTTGTGCCTCTATCTCTGCTTCTGCCTCTGAGGCTTTGGTTATGGCCCAGATAGCTGATCAAATTGTCGATCAAATAAAGCTTTCTATAGAATTATCAAGAAAAAATTGGAATTTTTCAAAAGAGGAAAATGATAATTTGGATTATGTTATTGCTGCCACTCGTGAAACAGCAAGTTATGCACATGCCGTAGCAAAGTATAAAACAGAACAAGAAGCCGTTCATGGAAAGAGAAGGAACATCGCTTTCTCTTCTGAATGGGAAGAACATGCTGAGTCAGTTTGGGCTTCTGCAACAGCAAAAAATAGTGAGAATTTTTGGAGGAATGCAGAAATTACAGCTAAAGAAGCGCTCAGAAAATGTGAGAAAGTTCAAAACAGTGATCAAGGAGCCATTCTTGAAGCAGCATTTCATCAACAGGAATATTGGAGAGATCTAGCTAATCTTGCATCAGTGAAAGACTTTATAGAGTTCTGTAACGATAATGATAGCATAATAAAAGCTGCAAGTATCATGAGAACAGCAGAGAGCGAATTAGGTTCACCGATCTCATTAGCTATGAAAGAATTTATAGTACATCCAAGCGAAGCAACATTAGAAGCAACTGGTAAACCTTTTCTGATGACAATGACACTAACTGAGGCTCAAGAAAGGGTAGCATTAGTTGAAATTTTTGCAAAATCTGCTGCCGATGGAGTAGTATTTGCAGAAAGACATCGATGGGATGGTGAAAATCTAAAAAGAATGAATAGGTCAGCAAAAATAACGCAGGAAGTATTAGAGTTTGCACAGGCAGTAGCTCATTTTAAGAGTATACAGAATTTTTAAAATCAGCAGGCTACCTAGAGCCTGTCCAGAAGTGAACGATTTGTGATCAGTCAGTGATGGGGTTCAAATATCAAGTATTGGCAAAGATAATTTTTAATAGAATATGAAGGAGTCTATTATCTGTAATGGCACCAGGGAATCACCTCTTTCCATAGAATTAATTGAGTATGCAATGTCTTAAGGACTTGATATTTGAACCCTGACTCGTGGCATGACCCGTGGCACTTATGGGGGTGATGAGTTTTTTAATGGGGTTATTAGCCGAGATGATTATGCGAACATTTTATGAATCGCAAGGAAAGTCTATCTATCTAGTGAAAGATACCTGTAATATTGCTATTAGGGTAGCAAGTCGAATGTAGATTTAAGTTGTTTTTTGCTCACTTTGTGATTAGGAAGAAACAAAGTAGCATTTTTTTCTTAGCCAAATTCTATACCGAAAATCTCAGAAAGATCCTCGCTATTAATGGTGGAGTCGTGTTGACATGAAGTTGTGTGCTTAATAACTGTATTAACATATTTTTGTTCAAGGAGTTCCTTGTGATCTACTCCTCGTAAAAGAAATAGTAGTTCCGGAGAGTTATCAAGAAGGGAACCTATGCTGTAGAATCCTGCGGCAAGATGATAGCAGAGTTTAGATTTTTTGCGGCAAGAGCAAGAAAGCCGAATATCTCCTATATTAGGAAAAACCTCACTGTTGTGATCGCTTATCATAGTCATGATTTCACGTGAGATTTTTCTTTCAAGCAGCTCAAGAATTCCTTCCTTGCCTAAACACTTTTTTTAAAAAGCATTCCATTGTTGTTTTGAGATCGCAGTCACAACCGCCTTCCCTCTGCCATGGAGAGGTGTTTTGCCATCCATGACAACCAGATCTTTTTTATCGGGCATTCCTCGTACTTGATTCTGGAAGTTAATAATAACCTGTTCAAGCGCTAG
>DATEBV010000274.1:0-5852 GCA_035287205.1 Chthoniobacterales bacterium
CGATTCCTTGTTCTCTTTTGCTTGCTCTCTTGGCCTTAATCTTCCTCGTCATTGGTTCACAAAGTAAACAACGCGGATTAATCCTCCTCACCTGCCTCGGCACATCACTAACACTCTTCCCTCAATATTTTTTCTGGCGCCCCGACATGGTACATCTCAGTGAGTTCATGGTACCCATGACGATAACACTTCTCATCGCCTCAACTTTTGCTTTAGAACTTTGGCTCTGCACAGGAAATCTACTACGCATTTTCTTAAGCATTTTCTTGCTCTTTGCAGGTGCTGAACTTCTTCTCTATTACATCAATGGATGCCAATCTCAATCGACGGGCGGTATTGCTATTAGCCAAGGAAGGAATCTTGAATTTAAGGCAGCTAATGGAGTTCATGTGAAGTTGGCTCCTCATGAACTTGAAGAAGTTCAGGCTATTTACCAAAGCGTTGTCACACATTCTCAACCGGGAGAATATGTGGTTTGCTATCCCTATAATCCTGAGATTAATTTCATGACCGATCGTCCTTCTTATCGTAGGGACCTCTACATTGATGACATCACGGCTCCTAAAAACTTCAACCAAGCAGCCATTAAAGAAATTGAGACATACCACCCCGCTGTCATTGTCATCACTGATTGGCCTATTAATGGTACGGAGCAATCACTGTTCAGCCAATGGGCTGCTGAAACTTATCACTATATTCAAAACCACTATACTGCTGACTATCAAAAAGGAATCATCCATGTTTTTGTCAGGCCGGATAAATAATAATAGAAGCAGCAAGGAATATTCGTTTGACTTCAATAAACAAAAAGGAATTAATCATTCTTAACCCGAATATTTCATACACATCGTAGCGAGACGTAGCGCGAAACTTGATGAGGCAAGGCGGACGAAGAGTTTTGATGCAGTGGCTGTATGTCTACATACTGCCCCAATCAAAATTCAAGTTCAACGTAGCATGCATCAAGCTTCCCGCAAGTCGTAGTAGATGAGTATGAAATATTCGGGTTAACCCTAACAATCCAATAATGAAAAAAACCTCTCTCTCCCTTCTTCTGATAACATCGATGACAGCCATCACTCCTATTATGGCTGGAATAACAATCCTCGATGTACAACCAACTAAAACAACTTCTACCTTTCTTTATGGAAATAAGATGGAAGTTACTGGACAAGGAAAGACACAAAATGTAACACGCCCAGGATCACAAGTAACAACATCAGCTGCCAAACCACCTACCCCGCCTACTATAGTACCACCCGGATCATTACACCACATCTCCAACCTGGAGGGTGAAGATCTGTTACACGCTAAACCAGCAAAATAAAATAATAACTGCCCTTCCTGTAAAAGTTCCTCTCTTTAAAAATAACTAGGCTTCTCTAGAAAGTACTTTCTCGTAAGCATCAATTGAACGACTCCACTCGAAAGCTACTGCTTTTTTCCGGGATGCTTCTTGAGCTTGACTAAGCACTTCACGATCTTCTAAAAAAGGACGCAAGGCTTCAACCATTGCTTGAGGTCCTTCGGAAAGCTCAAATAACTGACCATTCTCTCCCTCGCTCACGATATCCGCTAGTCCTCCAATACGGCTTCCGATAATCGCTAGACCGTGAGCTAACGCCTCCACCCCAACCATTGGGAGCCCTTCGGAAAGGGAAGGCATCAATAAAATGTCAGCTACCTGCATGACAGCTACCACTTCATCCGCTGAGAGCCATCCAGAAAAGGTAATACGATCTTGGAGTTCTAAACGATCTACTTCAGAATAAAGAGGCAAAGAGAGTGGCCCCTCACCAATGATTTGCAATCTCCACGGAAGATCACGTAGAAGAGCTAAGGCTTGAAGAGCAAAGAGAGGATTTTTTTGGACACTGAGCCGCCCCACCATGATGAGTTGAGGAACCTCTGAATGCTTAGAACTCTGCAAAGATGAGTTCTCTGCTAATTTTATTCCATTTAAAATCACCTCAGGAGTAATACCATACGCTTGTTGAACTAAGGAAGAGACAAAGCTACTTACGGCCGTCACTCGAGCCGCCGATCTCCAAATTGGTATGGTAAACGGTTTCACAATCTTAAAAAGTCGATCCGTTTGCTCAGGAACACCACCAGGTACATCACCAAGATGAGCCGTCAGCACGTAAGGAATGCGTGTCAAAAGGTGAATCATCCAGGCTACAAATCCCGTTGGTACCGCAAAGTGAGCATGCATCACCTGAGGTCGCCAATGCCAAGCCTCGCGTAATGCCACGGGAAAGGCCATCAGCACCCAGAAAATCATTTCCAGAATACTACAAGTATCTTCTCTTTTCCGCCCGGAGCGGACACGAATTACTTCGACTCCGTTAATAATAGATCGTCTAGGAAGATGAGGCATTCCTCCTGTGATAACCTTTACCTCATGACCTCGCTCTATCAAAGCACGCGCTACCTGAGCAGCAACACGCCCCCCTCCACCACCAAGAGGAGGATATTCATAACAGAGAACAAGAATACGGGACATAAATTAGGAGATGGAAGACAGAAGATTGAAGATGGGGGCGAGGCTGGCGTGGTGAAAATCTTTATAAATTGAAGGTTTAGTTTAGTGCCAGAATTATTTCATCCTAAAGTTATTTTTAGCGGTAAACATAAATAAAAACGTTGTCGTAATTGTCAGAAATTCACCACAAAGATCACAAAGAATTCACAAAGAACACGAAAAAAGAAAATATCTTAAAATTTTTTTATAAAAAAATTTTCTATGTGCTCTTTGTGATGCCGCTTTAGCGGCTTTGTGTTCCTTGTGGTTAATTTCTTTGTTTCCTTTCTTGTCACGAAGTGACCAAAAATCAACTTAAACTAATAACTTAAACTAACTATTCTGCCTGTTGGCTGAATAGTTAGGCCTTATTCAACAAGGCTGATAATACATACTGCGCCCAGAGAAAAAGTCGTTCGTCACTTTTCCCTGATTGATGGGATTGAAGACGTTTGTTAAAAAACTTCTTTCCTGCTGGAGTTTTAGGTTCTATAGGAATCAAAAACCCATCTTTCAGCCACAATCCAATGGGCACACCAAATCCTTTCTTTTTACGATAGATAATATCATGTGGCAAAAGTGGTTCCAAAGCTTTTTTCAAGATCCACTTGGTAACACCACCTCGGAGTTTAACGCTATTAGGAAGGCGTCGTGCAAAGTCAACCACCTCAAGATCAAGGAAAGGAGATCGCGCTTCTAGGGAGTGAAGCATGCTTGCACGATCGACTTTTGTCAGAATGTCATCTTGCAAATAGAGACGCGTAAAAAACTGGAGTGTTCGATCGACCTGATCAGCCTCGGATCCTGCTGCCTCCCATGCCTCAATTGCTTCACTGTAAATTTCCTCAGGAGTATTCTTATCACCAAAAAATTCGTTAATTTCAGGAAGATCAAGGGGCCCCATCCAAACTGGCGCCCAGAGTGACGGAGGATAAGAGAGCCCTCTCAAGGTCCGTTTAATTTTAAAATCAAGACTCATATTGTGATGGCTTACAGGAAGGTGTGCTGCCAGCATACAGAGTGCTGGATGCAACACTTTAGGCACCATTTTTGAATAGAGTTCTGCGCTATGCAGTGCTCGAAACGGATCATACCCAGCAAAGAGCTCATCACCTCCATCGCCTCCTAGCGCCACCGTCACATGCCGTCGGGTAAAGCCAGAGAGCAACCAGGTAGGAAGCAGAGAAGCATCAGCAAGTGGCTCATCTAGTCGTGCTAAAAGCCCAGGCAAGAGATTCTTTGCCATCTCAAGATCCAGAATCTCTTCGTGATGAGAACAACCAAGATGTGCTGCCATCTGTCGTGCATACGGCAGTTCATCAAAGGAAGGATCTGTAAATCCAATGCTAAATGTCTTAAGACGTCCTGCAGGGAGATGACGTGCAGCTAAAGCTGCCACCGCAGAAGAATCAATACCTCCACTTAGAAAAACACCAAGAGGAACATCCGACATGAGACGTCGCTTCACCGCACGATCGAGTCGCTCTAAGAGTTCCTCCCCCCATGCTTTTCCACCATCGTCAGGAAGATCTCGTTGGCAGGGTTCTAACCGATACTCCCAATA
Organism: Chthoniobacterales bacterium; assembly: GCA_035287205.1. GTDB lineage: Bacteria > Verrucomicrobiota > Verrucomicrobiia > Chthoniobacterales > UBA6821 > CAIWMF01. The sequence goes on from DATEBV010000274.1 coordinate 4,089, forward strand.
ACGCCATGAACGCCACGTGCCAGTTGCAAGATCCAATCTTCCGCAGTAACCACCAGGAAGCTTATAAATCCCCTCAATCAAAGAATGGGGAGCGGGAATATAACCGTAAGCAAAATATTTTTTAAGCGCTAAGAGAGACTGATGACGTGGAGCCTGAGGATGATACTGCAAAGCTGTTAACTCTGAGGCAAAAGCAAAAACACCCCCCTCTTCAGGCCGATGAAAATAATAGAGAGGTTTTTTTCCAAAACGATCACGAGCAAGAAACACAGAACCCTTCTGCTGATCGTAAATGGCAAAAGCCCACATCCCATTGAGCTTATCGAGCATCCCCTCACCCCACTCACGGTAGGCATAAAGAAGAACCTCGGTATCAGAATGATCACTCTGAAATTGATATCCTTTAGCAACTAACTGCGCCCGCAATTCTGCTTGATTATAAATTTCTCCATTAAAAACAATTACCAATGACCCATCAGAAGTCGCCATAGGCTGAGCCCCTCCTGCAAGATCAACAATCGAAAGCCTCCGATGGCCAAAATGAACCCCTCTCCCTTCCTCAACGAAAAACCCTTCTGCATCAGGACCACGATGAGCCAATGCCCGCGTCATCCTTTCTAAGACAACACGATCACCAGAACCAATAAAGCCAGCAATTCCACACATGACAAGCAGACTACAGGTTATCAGTTATTTTTACAGGATAAAAATGAAAATTTATTATAACTACTAACGTTCCATTAGTAGTCAGCTTGTAGTTCGTAGCTCTTGGTTCGTAGAAATCCTAATAAGCAACGTTAATTTACAATTCACGATAATTATCCTCTTATGAGCTCATTAAAGATAAATTTGTAGTAAAAGGTTATTTCAACTTTTTAACTCTTTAATCTTTTAATCCTAGCAGCAGCACATTGATAGTTACAATTCATCTTTAATAAAAAATGGCGCTAATAGCACTGCTACCTTTCTTAATATTAATCAATATTATTAGCCAAACATATACACCTTTTCAGGGGATTATTTCTACAACTATTACTCCTTATAAAATAGCAGTTTATTAGAACATTATTAGAGGCGGATCTATTGCTTTTTCTAAGTTAAGTCGCCTGCCATTCATAACATAATTATTGAGTGCAGGAATATTATCTGAATTATCAAGAAGTTTTTGGATAAGTTGCTGGTAGGTATATGCTGGAAATCTAGCCATCATAAGAGCCAAAGCACCAGTAACATGAGGGGCTGCCATTGAGGTCCCTTGCTTGTGCAAGTAAGGAACGCTTGTATTATGCCCGGTTGAATAAATTTTTTCTCCTGGAGCAGCTAAGTGAACAGTTTGATTTCCATAATTCGAAAAGCCAGCCAATGTGTCAGTTTCTGTACTTGCAGCAACAATCACTATATTATCAAATTTAGAATAGGCTTTATAAAGAAAACTATTATTCTTATCCTTTCCATCATTTCCTGCAGCAACAACAAGAATAATACCTTCTTCCTGTGCACGCTCAGGGCTAATTCCTAAAGCAGAATAATAAGTTAATAATTAATGAATAGTTAATAATGGTAAACATTGTTAAAAAAACTTTTTAAGCTTGGGGCATGAAAAGTGCACGAAAAAATCCTACCGAGCAAGAACAGAAGATCCTGGACGAAATTAGCCTTGTGCTTTTGGAAGAAAAGCATGAGAGGAAAGAACTACAGGCTTTTCTTAAAGAACACCACTATCTTGGAGAACTTCAGGCTTCAGGAGAGCAACTGCACTACTTT
>DATEBV010000275.1:0-19643 GCA_035287205.1 Chthoniobacterales bacterium
GACTACAGTTCGAAACAGGCTGTTCAGTAGCTTCTTAACAAACTATGCATTGCATCAGATGACGATTTCGCAATCGATTCATTTGGTTCAGATCCTTCCTCCGAAGGAGGGGATCTGAACACTTACGGTAGTTATAGATTACGCTAAGTGACCTTTGGCATATTTGTGAAGCAGGCTGGCTATTAAAGTTTGATAGGGTAGTCCTTCATGCGCTGCCAGCTGCTTAATCTTTGTCAAATCATTTTGGGCCAATCGAATATTAATACGCGCATCTTTTCGGAAAAAATTTTCAGCAGCAGCTTTTGCGAATTTTATCTCAGTTTTAATATTATCAATTTCTTTCCACTCGTGACGTTCAAAAGAATCTAAGAGATCTTGCTCTTCCAGATCTAACTTTTGATCTAATTCTTTTTGTTTGCTCATAAATATTAGTCCTTTTTCTTTTCTGCCAGGTATTGCTTGGTTAACTTGCGACTTTTAAAAATTGTTTTTAGAATGACATTATTTTTATCTTTTCTGATAAATGGAACTACATACACGTAGTCGTCAATATCGATAAGATACATTTGTTGATGTGGGTATTTTTTTTGATTGTGATGACTGACAATCGATAAAAGTCTGTCAGAATTTATTAAGGCTACAGTTTCTTCAAAACTGATTTCTCGATTTGATTTAAGCCAGCGATTTTTTTCAGCACAAAAATCAAAACATTCTTTCATCTATCAATAGGAGTACAATGTGTGCCTATTGTCAATTTAAAAATTAACGCCATTCGTCTTAATTTTCTGACAACTATCTACCAACGATATGTTGGTTACCTTCCTTCATCCTCTTTCATCCCTGTTTATGCGTTTCGGTGAATTAGCCCTGGTGAACGCCCTGGAGCTAAAAAACTCTTTACTCTTTGCCCTTCACCCTTTACCATCCTAGAGATGATTCCTTATGATCTTATTGTAATTGGTGGTGGTCCTGCTGGCTATGTAGGAGCTATTCGTGCAGCTCAGTTAGGCAAGAAAGTTGCCGTTGTTGAGAAGGAGCGAGCTGGCGGTACCTGTTTGAATTGGGGCTGTATTCCTACAAAGTCGCTATTGCGTAATGCGGAGCTTTATTCTCTGCTACAACATCATGCAGGAGATTTTGGTATTGAAATAAGCGGTCTAAAATACGATTGGGAAAAAGTGATTGGCCGATCACGTAAGGTTGCTGATAAGTTGGCCGGAGGGATAGAATTTCTTCTTAAAAAAAATAAAGTGGATTATATCTTGGGAGAGGCTTCTGTTCCCAAATCAGGGCAAGTCGACGTGATCAAGAAAGATGGTTCTTCTGTTCAGCTTGCTGCGCCAAAAATTCTGATTACTACAGGTGTTGTTACCCGTGAGATGCCGGGATTTCCTATGAATGGAACTTCGGTCATTGGAAGTCGCCAGGCGATGGTGATACCAACCCAACCCAAGGAGATCATTGTTATTGGAGCAGGAGCTATTGGAATTGAGTTTGCTTACTTTTTTAATTCTTTTGGAACAAAAGTCACGGTGGTTGAAATGATGCCCAATATTCTTCCAGTGGAAGACACCGAGGTCAGTATTGCCCTTGAAAAATCACTTGCAAAACAAGGAATCAAAATCTTAACAGAGACAAAAGTAGAAAAAGCTGAGGTTACAGCAACAGGCGTTTCTATTACGGTTTCAGGAAAAAAGAGCGAAACGCTTACTGCAGAGGTGGTCCTCGTTGCTATTGGAGTTTCCCCTCTCCTGCCTGGCGGAGCATCCTTTAAACTCGATCCGAAGGGATACCTTGCGGTCAATGATAAGTACGAAACTAGTATTGCTGGTGTTTATGCTGCTGGTGATATTATTGGACCACCTTGGCTTGCTCACGTAGCTAGTTGGGAAGCCATTCAAGCGGTTGAAGGAATGTTTGGAAAAAGAAAACCTCAACGGAATCGTGTTTTCCCAGGATGCACTTATTGTCATCCTCAAGTCGCTAGTGTGGGTCTGACAGAGCGTGCCGCGAAGGAAAAAGGAATGACGATCAAAGTAGGTAAGTTTCCCTTTCAAGCTAGCGGTAAGGCTCAAGCAATGGGAGAGACCGATGGTTTTGTCAAATTACTCTTCAACGAACCGCATGGTGAAATTGTAGGAGCTCATATTATCGGAGCAGAAGCCACTGAGATGATTGCAGAACTTGGACTCGCAATCACACTGGAGGCTACGTATGATGATATCGCAAGCACTATTCATGCCCATCCAACCTTGAGTGAAGCGGTTCTAGAGGCCACAGAAGCGGCCAATGGTCATGCAATACATATCTAGCACTTGTTTGAAAGGTACGTAGTTTTTAGAAATGGATTTTAATTTTTGTTTGGTACCTGGCCTAGATACAGACAAGTAACGAGTAAAGAGTAAAGGGTAAAGAGTAGCTGGCGCTAATTAGAAAGCTCATTTATACACAGGCTTTTTTTTGAAATATAAGTCTCCCAAAATGTTCCTTTCAAAATTCTGATTTATTGCCGATCTTAAAAATACTCTTTACCCTTTACTCTTTACCCTTTACTCTTAATTCTTTGATGTGAGCATTTCTTCCTTACGACAACGAGTTTTGCAAGAATGGCGTGGTTTGCCAGAAAAGAAGCTTTTCGATCGGAGTATTGTTATTACCGATGTTCTTCCTAAGGTTCTTCACAAGTTAGGGCTTGATACTCGAATTAAGGAGGATGAAATCATTGGGACATGGCGCGAACTTGTTGGTGATTTTTTAGCCACTCATTCTGAACCTCTACAGCTTGTACGTGGTATTCTCTACGTTAGAGTGATTCAGCCAACAATTCGTTATGAGCTAGATCGTGTTTGGAAGCCTGATGTTCTTCGCAAACTTCAAGAGCGCTTTGGGAAGAAGACTATTCGCGATGTGAAGTTTAATTTTTAGAATAGCCACAAAAGAACACAAAAAAAGGTGAGTTCAAACTAAACTGAAAGACTGAAAGAAGGAATAGCCACAAAAGAGCACAAAAGAACACAAAAAAAGAAACTTAGCGGTGAACTTGATTGATTAGTTAACCAAATCTTTCGTCCGCCTTGTATTTACAAGCCTTGCATAGCGCCTCATAACGACTCAGTATAAAATATTCGGGTTAATTCCTACCCTCCTTATTTTTCACGATGGCGAACATTCTTTGTCTTGAGTTTTTAAATTTGTTAAAGAATTTTTATAAAAATTCTTTGTGTGTGTTCTGATTCTTTGTGTTTCTTTGTGTTCTTTTGTGGCTATTCCATCATCTTTTTTTTATTATCTCATGAAGCGTGTCATTGAAATCAAAGGCCTCTCCCTCATGGCCCACATTGGTGTTCCTAAGGAAGAGCGAATTCATGCACAGAAACTTCTTATAGATGTTCGTTGTGCTGCACTTTTACAGCCAGAAGAATTAAAAGATGATCTTTCTTCTACGGTTGATTATGCGGCGGTGAGCCAGCGCCTTGAAGAGATTGCGCAGGAACGTTCGCGGCACCTCCTTGAAACGCTTGCTGACGAAATGACAATTGCTCTTCTTACGGAATTTCAGTTAGCCTGGATCGAGCTTAAGATTCGTAAGTTTATTCTTCCCAATACGGAATACGTTGCAGTGACGGTAAGCCGCGAAGCGGCTGTTTAAGTTTGCGAGCTCAAACTGAACTGAAGTATTTTGTATACCAACGTCATCGGAACAAGTGGAAAAAATAGCCACAAAAGAGCACAAAGAAACACAAAAAAAAGAAACTTAACAGGGAACTTGATTAATTAGTTTGGCTGTAAATATTCTGGTAACGTATCAGTAAAATGTGTCAGAGAATCAACTAATATCTTGAGTTTGTAAATTTTTTTGTTCTGGTTCCTTGTGGTTCTTTGTGCTCTTTTGTGGCTATTAACTTAAACTGCAGCGAAGCTGCTAACCCCGATCTCCCAAAACTTCCCCATCATTACCGATAGCCTCAACAGGGCAACCTTCCATGGCCTCTTTACAAAGGGCCTCCTCTTCAGCTGTGGTTGGTTGTTTGTAAACGTAGGAGTGACCACCGTCATCATTACGCATGAAATTATCAGGTGCTGTCTCACGACAAAGATCACAGTCGATGCATTGATCATCAACATAGAAGTTCCCTGGGACATTTTCAGAATATTTATTAGCAAGATCGGCCATAATAGTCATTCAGTCCCCACTGCGCGAGGACTGAAGTAAAGGTAACAGTTTTGTTAAAGGTAACAGTTTTGTTTGAGTATGTCTACGCAACTGGTACTCGAATTGGTGAGAAGGAGGGAATTTAAAGATTTTTTGATTTTTTGCTCAAGAGAGACAATGATAAAACGAAAACATCTTATTTACTTCAGTTCAGTTTCTGCGAAGCGAAAACGGTAACGAAATGCTAATAAACTAAGGTTATTTTTTAAAATTGCAACAAATTTTTTTGCAATAAGAGATTTTGTTAGGGCTAATTCACCGAAATGCATAAACATGGATGAAAGAGGATGAAAGAAGAAGAAATTATACTTCGCAGTCTGATCATTTGGTTTAGATCCGTCCTCCGAAGGAGGGGATCTGAACGCTTACTTCATCATGTTTTTAAAATCGTAAGCGACTTTTGATGAAATGCTCATCACTTCATCAGGAGGAAGATTAAGAGCATTAAGAGCATGTCGGGCTGAGCTACGACTGATATCAAAGATTATAGTAGCATTAGTTTTATCAAAAGAAGTCTTAACATAAGTGGTTTTAATGGCATTTTCAGCAACAATAACCTTAGCTTCCTTAGCAGTTTTTCCATGATTGATAGCTGATTGATAATCAAGGAGCGCTTGATTTTTTATTTCTTGAACAAGATCAGAAGAGATTTTTTTATAGGGTGAACGCGTTTTTTTTGCCCTAGGTTGTTCTAAATCAGAGTCAATAGCTCTTTTTTTAGAAGAATTAGAAGAGATCGAAGAAGTAGGTGTCGTACCATAATCCGAGGAAGATGGGCTATCACTCATCAAGGAAGAGGTTGTTGTTTTGCCATCTACAGGAGATTCTGTTGTTACTGTGTTTAATGGAGATGGAATTTCCTCCTCATCGGATTCTAACAAGGTTGTGAGGACATCATCACTAACATGACGATCTTCTGTTGAAAGAGGATGAAACGTATTATTATTATGATTTTCTATAGGAATGAAGGAGCCAGGTGGAATTTCTTGAAGAAGTGCTTCATCCACAGATTTATTGAGATCCTTATCAATTTGAATGATCGATTTGGCTTTTAAGCCCGATACTCTTGCTTCGGCCTCTTCTTCCGGCGGAAAAATCCAAGAAGTATCCGATCCATATTTATTGGAAAGAGCTAATTTAAAAGCATTAACAATTTCATGATTAATTTGGCTTTCATAATCGTGAGCACCTAGAGAAATACTTAACTCATGATCTTGATCAAAAAGAATGGGAGCTGCTTCAAGATGCCCCTGATCAATCATGAGTGATTCCTCTGGGAGTAGAGATTTTGCCTTAGAGACAAAGTGATCGAAGGTAAATTGAGGGTAAGCGTTCAGATTTCCCTCTTTCGGAGGAAGAATCTGAACCAAGGGATCCGACTGCGAAGTAGTAGTGTGAATGGAATGCATGGTTTATAATTATTTGGGTAACCCTGGCGATAAAATTTTTCTAGACATGTTGACATCCTGTCCTGAAGCGACTTTAAAAGCAAAAAGACTCGAAAAAATAAAAAGCCGCTTCAATTCTTACCCTGTCACGAAGTGACTAAAAATCAACTTAAACTTAAACTTATAACTTAAACTTATATTCGGCCTGTTGGCCGAATATTTACGGCCAGACGTACTTCATTAGCAATTTTTATAGAAGGAAGATTGGCATCAGCTGCAGAATAATCAAAGAATCGAAGGGCGCGGTAGGCTCTTCTTTTAGCCTCTTTAAAAATTTCTTCAGAATCTGATTGATTGGATGAAATTTTTTGAGCAAATTTCTTTGCGGCAATCAGGATAGCTCTATCTTGAGAAACACCCTTTTTAAGTTCCTCCTCATAATAAGACATAACGTCTTTTTGATCTCTTTCTTTAGCTTCATCAAGTTCTTTTTGATCAATTCCTTGAGCTGTCATTCTATGCTGGGCAGCAATTTTGTTCGTCGCTGAGGCCGAAAGAGATTTCGCATTACTTGTCTCCATACCAAGAGCCCTTAAAGCAGTAAAAGCAGCTTTAACTGCTTCATTATAGTCAGACGGCTTACGATAAACATTTCTAGCAGCTTTATCAGCAGCAAATTTAAGTGATTCCTCGTTATTAGCTCCTCTGGTTTGAGCTTCATTAAAATCTTTTAGTGCCTTGTCTTCAATTGCTTTTTTAGCAGCAGCAAGAGCATCAACATCAATTCCAGCGCGTCGGTTAGCAAGATCTCGAGCGATACGCTTAGCAACCTGAGAGGCATTAGAAGCTTCAAGATTACTTGCTCCAACAGATCTAACCGCGGCGTAGGAAGCACGTTTAGTTCCATCAGGATCAACGTCTTGAGCAAGTGCTGTCATGGCAGCATCTTGAGCTACAAGCTCAAAAGCTTCTTCACGCGTAGCACCAGCAGCAATTGCAGAATCATAAGCTGCTAAAGCAGCTTCAGTAAGAGATTGGTTTACAGGATCAAGATCCCAAACCTTTTGTCGTGTCTGTCGGAGTATTTTAATGACCATGCGTCGTATCTCTACGGCTTCAGCAGTGGTTGCTCCAGTATCTTTAGCAACTCGATAAGCATCTGATTCAATAGCTATTATAGCTTGTTTATCAATCTCAGAATCAACATCAAAAACTTTTTGAGCAGTATTGAGAACAGCATGAAGTGCTGCATCAAGGGCTTTTTTAAAAGTAGAGGAGTTTAAAGACAGATTCTTAGACTGTTCCGAAGGTAACCGTTCAGATGCCACCTCCTGCGGAGGCGGCATTTGAACTAAATGAGCGACCACTTCATTAGTGGAACCGTTTAATTGCATCGTTTGTTGAGAGGGTATCTGAACTGTTACTTCTGAAGTAGGATTGAGTTGAAAATCGTTGCGGATAGCATCGAGAGCGGTTTTAAAACGAAGAGCTTTTGCCTCTTTATTTAGAGAAAGCTGTGCATCGGGAAGAGCAGGCTTAGAGCCGGGCTTATTTTTTTTTCTTACAGAAGAGTTTTCTTCGATACCTTCATTGTTTTCTTTCTTTCTTTTGTGAGAAAGAGAACGAGGCTCTGAGGTAACTATTCGGCCAACAGGCCGAATAGTGGTGGGAGGTAGGAGGTGAGAGGTGGGAGGTTGATTGATACGCTGATCAAAATTTGAAAGATCGCTCTGAGGATGTGTTGGAGTACATTCTACAGATGGGTTAACCGAATATTTACGACCTGAGGAAGAATAAGTCGTTTGAGTATTAAGTGAGGATGATGAAGAATGAGTGCCAGTATTGGGTTCTAACCAGGAAGCGATGATTTTTTGATCATCATTGCTATCTTCTAAGCTAAAATCATCGGTTGATATTTCTGAGACAGCATGATCGATTCCTGTAGTGAGTTCTTGATGTAATTGAAGGATGTTTCTGGCTTTGAGCCCAGATATACGTGCCTCGGCTTCTTCTGGGTGTGGAAAAATCCAAGAAGCATCCTCACCATATTCATAAGTAAGTGCCGCTTTAAAAGCATCCACAACAGCATGATGTTCATTGTGAGGGTCTACAGAAATGGAAAGTTCATGATCCTCAAAAGGAATTGGTGCTGATTTGAGAGTTCCTTGATCAATAACGAGAGCCTCTTCTGAAGATGCCTTTTTAGCCACATCAACAAAATGATCGAAAATGAGAGGAGGAGGATTATCAGTGATTCCAGGTATCATAACAGGTTTTTTTTTGAAAATTCTTTTACTCTGAAAAGGAGAGATTATTGAAGAATTGTTTGCTGTTGTTCTACAACTCGATGGAGAAGTAATATTTTCAACAGCAATTACTTTTGAATTAATTTCTTCAAAAGAATATTTGTTTTCTGTAACAATTTTAGTATCAAGAGGACCCAAGACCCTTACAACGCCAAGAGCAACCGTTACGATATTTTCAAGAGAAGAGAACATATTTTTTTAGCAACTTCTTCAGGAGAAAGGTCGGAAAGCGATCCTGAAGGACTTACAATTTCATAACCTTTTTTGGAATAAGGGCGCCAGATTAAAGGATCGATATCGCCAAATAGAGTGAGTGTTGGAACATTAAGTCCAGCAGCAATATGCATAGCCCCCCCATCAGGGCCGACAACAAGATCACACCCTGAGAAGGCGACCATAAGGCTGCGGAGATGAGTTGTAGGTTTGGCTAATAATAATCCTGGAGGAAAGGATGCTACTAATTGAGAGGCGAGAAGATCATCCCCTGGATGTTGTAAGTTTTCGGTTGATCCAGGCGACCAGAGAAGGCGAAGGCGAATAGAGGCTGAAGATACCGCTGCTGTGGTAGAAGATGGAAGATGGGAGATGGAAGATGGAAGTTGTTTGTCTGAGGGGAGAAGGCGAAGCAGCTCGGAGATGAGTTGTTGCCATTGCTTTAAAGACCACTGTTGTTTGGGACGACGTGCTGAGATATGAAGGCCGATGACAGTTAGTTCGTAGTTCGCAGTTCGTAGTTCGTAGTTGACTTTCTCGCTTGTGCTCGAAAGTCTATCTAGCGCAGTAGTATTTTTATTTTCTAAATTGTTTTGTTCTCGAATTCCTTTGAATAAAGGATCTAGGGTTGTTCGGGAAAGTTCTAATGATGAGTTAACCGAATGTTTATCGATGATAGGTTGGGAAAGATCACCTAAAATAGAAGCTCGTTCTGAAAGGAGGGTACTTTTTTCCTCTTCTGAAAGATAGAGAGTCATGCTCTCTGGTGCTGGTGCTTGAATTCCAAGAGCACGAGCATAAGTTACAACCTGCAGAGCGTGGGGATCTTGATGATTAATAGAAACAGGATGGTAATTCTTTGGGACGTGATATTGTTCTGAAGGGGCTCCATAAATAACTTTAGGTTTGATCAAGCTAGCGAGGCGGGTGGTGCGTCGATTGAATAAAGGAACAGCAATAATAACAGTATCATAATGTTGAATACGGAGACGTCCAAGGAGGACTGTTTTGCTAAGCCATGCTTTGATTTTTTGCCACGGGTTATGAAAATGTTTGGCCTTATCATAGGACCAGAGGCGCGAAACACGCGGATCATAACGTAGCAAATCAACGTTGTAAGAGTTTCCAAGGACGTCAATTGTGGCCTGTGGATAAGCATCTCGTAATAGCTGTAGCAACGGTGTTGTGCAGGCGAGATCACCGATATTATCGTTACGGATGATGAGAAATTTCATAAAGGAAGAAGGAAAAAAATAGCCACAAAAGAACACAAAGAAACACAAAGAACAAGAACACAAAAAAGGAATTTTTATAAAAATTCTTTAACAAATTTAAGAACTCAAGATAAAGAATGTTCGCTATCGTGAAAAATAAGGGGGAGAAATTGAGATACCGCTTCAACTTAGAGCACCAATAGCTGCGAAACAGCTTAGCCTAACTAATCCATCAAGGTTACTGCCAAGATTCTTTTTTTGTGTTTTTTTATGTTCTTTTGTGGCTATTCCTTCTGCCTATTACGGTGACGTTGATAGTAAAATACTTCAGTTCAGTTTGGGTTCACAAGAATTTAATAGAAATAATTCTTGTGCTAAGGAATGTAAACTTATTGCTTCTACATGTTCACTAATAGGATAACGTTTTTCGCCGGCATAAACAACAAAAGCTTTCTTGGGTTTTAAATCTTCTAAAGCGTGATAAAAACCACGTTAGGGTTTTGTTCGAAGGCTCCGTTTAATTTCAATCGCCCAAAGACCGTGATTCCCTCCAAGATCTAAGATTAAATCAACCTCAGCTCCTGCTGCTGTACGATAATCCTGATTGCCTTGGTCCAATAAGCGGGCAACAGCCGCCTGACGTGAAAGCGCCTCTTCTCTTCAAGAAGTTATATCCAGGGCTAATTCTTCCAACGGAATAATAGGTTGCAATTTAATAAATAATAGACGACGCCAAAGCACTTCAATAAAACTTTTTTCATTAATCAGCTCCTCTCTGTATTTAGAGCCCGTCCATCCCTGTTTATACATTTCGGTGAATTAGCCCTGAGTTATATCGCTTTTCTTAAAATTATCCTTGTAAATTAAAAGTATTATTTTTAATTTGCAGGGTTAATTCACAAAAAATTATAAACAGAATACCACGCTCCGCCCTCCCGGGCAGTCGTATTGTGGCTATTTGCTTCTTTCTTCCTTTTACTTCAATTCAGTTTGAGCTCACAAAATTTAAATTATTTTTTTTGGAACGAAATTTTCTGAAAAATTATTTGACGTTAGATTTTTTTTTGCTTTAAAAAATTTTCTGATTTTTAACGCACAATAATTCCAATCCAAACCATGAAAACATTTTTATCTCTCAGTATAGCCGGATTAATATTCCTAATTTCTACTGGGCTCTATGCGCAAAGCGAAAATAGGCTGGAGGCTGGAGGCTATAGGCTGGAGGAAATCGAAAGTCAGATAAAAGACAACAGAAAGTCTGCATTACCATCAGAAAATCAGATTGGTCAAGGAGCTGAACCAACCGCCAACTGTAATAATGCCTTGCCTTGTTACCAGATGATGAATCCTGCGATGGTGGAGGAATCAGAAGAGGCCATTGAAAAATTCATTATTGGTAAAGCAAGACCTGCTCTACCTGTGACTGAATCCAATTGCTCAGAAAATGAAGAAAGAGAGCAGGTTGCTGCAATACAAGAACTTGCCGCCTCCACCGTTTCGCAATCTCTAAGGAGCTATAGAGGAACAAGTTCTTTTGCTAATCCTAGTCAACAGAGGACTATTGCCAGCTCTATTCCCGTTTCTAGGTTTAATAGGCAAGAAGAAGAGTTTTCTTCTCTTGCTGATGTCAACCCTGCTGAAGAAACATTTTCTTTCAGCAATAACTCGGCAGAAGCTGAGCAACCATCGAGAGAAAATAGTAGCATTTTTTCCAAACTTACTGGTTATTGTGCCAGAGCGGTTGAGTTGGCAAGAACAACAGCTGATAGCCTGTATTTATGCCCACCTGAAGCTGCAAATGATTGTGCCGCTTCAAAGCTCGATGATTCACAGCAGTTGGAGTTAAAAGATGAAGCAACGGAAGAGATAGAGTTACCATCGCAGGAATTAAAAAATTCCACTAAAATTTCCACTGCAACGGATCACTTACATAGATCACAGAGCTCTTATTTTACACCAGCCGCCAAGGCTGCAGTTGCTTATTTTGCCTGTTCTTCCATGGTACCACAAGCCTTCGCAGCAAGAGAATCTGCTTTTGCTGTTTATAGTGGTCTTAGCACTGATAGTATTAATCCGATATCGATTAATGCTAATGCCGATGGTTCTTATAATATGGGAGGGTATCTCTATACCTCTATTCCCACTGCTGGTAGTCCCATTAATGGCTTGCTTGGAAAACTCCGTGCCAATGGGCAAAAAGAGTGGTTTAATGAGCAGGCATCAAGTTTGCCAGGTCAAGGCATTATTTCTGCAAGTACTGTTGTTATGGATGGTGCATTATATAGTGGTGGTCAGGTATATTCTAATGGATGGTACCCGTATATCAGCAAAAGTAGCCCTGCCGATGGAACTCCTCTATCAGCTTGGGCGCTATTCGATCATGCTGGTTACATTACTAACATTTTTCCTACAGCAAGCAATGCATTAACTTGTTTTGGCTTTAATGGTTTCCAAAACTTTGTGTTGGAATTTGATCCAGATCAAGGAGTTGTTACTTCTGCTAGCACTATCACTTCTCCAGGTGATGGCCCTATTACAGAAGCAATAACAATGAGTGATCAGTCCTATTTAATTGGAGGATATAACTTGCTCTCTCCTAATCAAGGTTGGTTAAGCAAAATAAGTTCCAATGGAGCCGATTGGACAGAACATTGGACTCAGGTCTATTCAAATTCTGTTAGTGCATTTATTATGTCTATTGCAGAAAAAAACAATACAGTAATTTTTTCCGGTGCTGTCAATAACGATGGCTTTATTGGTAGCGTTAATGGGATAACAGGTCAGAGCAATTAGCTTACTTCTATCGGAGGATCAAATACTGATAATTTGGAAGGAGTAGTTTTCAAGAGCTTGAATAACGCAAATGAAATCATGGCTGTTGGTTATACTTTTAGTGGAACAGTCGGTACTACTCAAGCTGCATGGTATGTCTTAATGAATCTTAACAATGGAACGCTACGTAAAAGTGCAACACTAGATGGACCAGGTATCGAGAATGCTCAGAACGTCGTGGCTAATAATGATGGAACCTTTACTTCTCTTGGAACTACATCGAGCTATGGAAACTCGGCGCAAAATCTCATGTTTACTACTTTGGATGAAAATGGTGAAGTTGACCCCTCTATTTTGCCTCCAGCAATCAGTTATAGTGATAATACTGAAAATATGATTGTGGGAGCGCAAACTATTACTAGCAGCGCTAGTAGTCTTACTTTTTCTCCTCTTTCTTTGACGACAACTGACATGACCTCTTCACTTTCTGTAGTAGATGATCCGATCACTACGGTTTGGCGGAAAACAGCTTCTGGCGGTTCATCAAAAAACAGTAATAGTAACTCTACTTATATTATTGGAGGCAGTGTCGTCGCAGGAGGAGTGTTGTTAACGTGCGCATCGTGCGCATGTTGTGCTTGGTATAACGGTTTTTGTGAATCTTGTTGTAAGAAGGATTCACCTCATTTTAGCGTGCCTAACTCTACTAAGAAACAGTTTGAAATGCCTGCTCGAGGTCAGAATACTGATAATGGATTTACTGACCTAGAATCAGGTTCAGAGAATAGACCTTTTTCAAAACCCGCTTCTGCTAATAAAGTCGGCGGCGCGACAAAGCAATTTGCAGAAGAAGTAGACAATCAAAGTAAGAAACAATCTCACGTGGTTATCGACCAACCCGCGGCTAAATATAAATCGAATGCATTAGTGAATAGAGGTGAGGATACAGCTGACCTTTCACTTTCAAATCCTCAAATTACTAGCAATTCATCAAATGGGGCAGGTTTAAATCCGAGCAAAGTTCCAATTGTAGAAAATCAGAAGCCTACCTCTACCGTATCTTCTCGATCTGCAATACCCCCACGCGCAGTAAACACAGTAAAAACAATCTCTGCCCCACACTCTCCGGTTGGGAACAGCTTCTCCAATTTCTCCAGCTCATCGAGTGCAACAACACCGATCAAGAGCGAAGAAGAGGTTATAAAAGAAACAGATTGTAACACATATCTTGAGAATGAAATTTGTAATAACATCTACATGAAGTGCCTTGCCAAAGTAGCGACGATGTCACAGAGTAGAGGTTTCAGTATTGGAGGCAATACTGCAGAGGCTGTCCAAGCAGAAAAAGAGTGGGAAGCCGTTAAAACAATGGCAGAAAGCGCCGTAAGGAAGAGTGAAAAAGCATTGGAGAAGGCTAAAGCAGAGACTCTGGCAGCCAAAGAAAAATCAGATTTAACTCTAGAGCGTGTGCATGGAGTGGCTGATTACAAAAAAGCTAAGCATGATTATAACGGAAAAAAACTTGCGGAGGCATTTGCGGAGGCGAGAGTGGTGACATCCGAGGCCACCCTTCTTGCAATCCAAGTAAAAGGGACTATTCAGAGTGCTGCTGTCGAGGCCGAACTTAAACAGGCAATAGCAAAAGAGAAAATTGCCAAGGATGCGTTGACAAGCAATGGGATGTAGATTTTTTCTGAAAGTGCCCCAGTTTTGAAAATGGATTTTAATTTTTGCTTGGTACCTTGCTTAGTTACAGACAAGTAACGAGTAAAGGCTAACGACTAAAGCAGGAGTCTTGATCGCCTTGAAAAGTTGAGTTGTTTTACTATAATGTAATTAAATGCCTATTCCAACTCTATTAAGCTAAAGGCAACTTAATCGGACAATCCAATTTCCTATGAGTAAAACAGAAATATTAGATTAGCTTCCCAAACTTAACTCCAATGATAGAATGGAAATCCTCATGTCAGCTCTCCATGGGATGAAGTCAAAACACGTATTTTTTAAAATCGGTTCACTTTCTAAAAAACTCTACCTCTTCCATGAATAACAAACAGCAACCTAACGATCAAAATAACCACACCGATCATTCATCTAAGGGCGTTCTTTCCAAACTCGCTTCTGCTAATGAAGTGCAAGGAGCCGACGGCGCGCAGAACTTGAGTGTACAGCAGTACTCGATAGTTAGAGCGCCGGAGCGACGAAGCAATTCGTTAGCAGAAGTAGAGTTTCGAAAGAACGCTATTTTGCCTACCGAAGGACGTCACGTCCTCCATCTCTTTTTTAAAGTCGATCAGACCGTCTGGAACTATTTTGATGAAGAGGAGCAGGAACAACGGATCAAGAATTTAGAATCTTTAGTGAAGGAGATCCGTGAGATTCCAATAACGCAGCTACTATCCTTTAGCATGGTGACGCCTAAAGCCGATCTTGGCTTTATGATGATCACTCCTGATTTACAGACTGTTGATATTTATGCCAAAAAATTGGAGCAGGTATTAGGAGTTGGCGTGTTGATCCCAACCTTTTCATGGCTCGCCATGACGGAGCGGAGTGAGTATGGGATGAATGATGAGGAGTATGCGGTAAAATTAGAAATGGAAGAGAAACTCAATCCTAGTACACCAGAATTTGAAGAGAAGATGCAGGCCTTTCGTGAGCGTATGGCTAAGTATGTTAAAGAACGCCTGGAACCGCAATTACCGCTGGTGGAAGAATGGCCAGTCTTTTGTTTTTATCCGATGTCCAAACGGCGTAATCCAGAACAGAATTGGTATGCTCTTTCCCTGTCGGCTCGTAAGGAACTTATGCAAGGACATGCCAGGGTTGGAAGGAGTTATGCAGGTCGTGTGAAGCAGTTTATTTCAGGATCTACAGGTCTTGATGATCAAGAATGGGGCGTTTCTCTCTTTGCCAAAACAACAAGCGATATTAAAGCAATTGTCTATGAAATGCGCTTTGATGAGGTGAGCGTGAAGTATGCTGAATTCGGAGAATTTTTTATCGGCATTCAAATGGAACCGCCGGCGCTTTGTGAACGCTTAGGTTTGTCATCAAGAGAAGAGAAATAGCCACAAAGAACAGGAAGAAGAAAAAATAGCCACAAAAGAACACAAAGAAACACAAAAAAAGAAATCCTATAAGGAAATATAATTTATTTGGTAAAACATTTGGGTAACTCAGTTGGTAAAGTTTATTTAGGTGTCTTAGGATCCTTTACCGAAGGATTTCGAAAGCAAAAATTAAAGGCGAATAAAAATTTCGCTTTATTTTTCACCTTGTCACGAAGTGACCAAAAATCAACTTAAACTTATAACTTAAACGAATTATTCGGCCTGTTGGCCGAATAGTTCCGACAATAAACGTTGCCATTGGCCAACTAGATACAAAGGTAATGACAAGAGTTGGTAAGTATGATCTTTACCGTGGGGCGTTGTTACATTGACGGAAGTAACACTAGGATGATCTCCATTAAAACGAAGCGCTGTTGACCATTGACGTAATGCCATGAGCGCGTGTAAGGAACGGAGAGAGCCTGTTTTTCCAGCTTTGACTTCAATGGGAATAATTTCTGTCTCGTGTTGTACTACGTAATCGACTTCGGCGGATGATCCAACTTTTTCTCGTTGCCAGTGATAGAGTGTTGGTTCTCGATAAAAAGGAGAAGAGGAGAGTAATGCTTGACCGATGAATTGTTTTGCTAATCCTCCTTCATTAACCAAGGAGAATCATGTTTATTAAACCTAAAAACGTGAATAGAGAATGGCAAACTGACATAATCTCTTGGTTTCAAAATGCTTTTTCAAATGTCTTACGTACCTAAAGGTATGCCGCGATCTTTAAAAAAACATTTTTAAATCCAATATCTTACGCTATTTTATCCATTTTTATTCCCGTTTTTAGGTTAAATTGATTTTTCAGTAAAAATCCTAATGCGCTGGAAACTAGTCCAATATCTAGAAATAGGCGTTCAGATTCACCATCCTTTGGAGGAAGGATCTGAACCAAATGGTCCAACTGCGAAATTATAGTGTGAGGAAAGAACGATTACGAATAGTATATTATTGCCGGCAATATTGTAAGTCTTCCTTTGAAAATAGGGGGCAAAAATGCTCTTTATTCCTTACTTTTTCTGTATTTTTGTAAATATTCGGCTAACCCCGTTAGGAAAATGGGGTCAGGGTCTCGAATCTTAACCCATGGGACTCTTTATTTTGGAGGTATCCGAAAGTAGAAACGCCCCTGGTTTTAAAATGACGTGACCATTTTTTGGTCAAGATTGCGAACCCTGACCCCAATTTTCCTATGCCTCCTCAGTCGCTGTAGCAAAGGATTTCAGCATATTTAGACAAATTTTACCGATTGAGTTAATCGAATATTTACAAAGAAAACAATCGATAGAAAAATTGGGAGTGCTAGAAAAGTTTTTCACCGCTCCTTTTTACTAACAATTGTTCAACTATCAGTTCAGTAAGCATAGATTGTGTAAGTCAAACCAAACAAATATATTAATCAGCAAAGTTCACTGGAATGGCTCCTTTTTTTGTGTTCTTTTGTATTCTTTTGTGGTTAATTTCTTCTTCTTTTTTCCACTGCTTCTTTTGTGGCTATTGATTTTCCCTAAATCCTGTTTCTTTAATCCAAAAGGTTGCACCAAAATCAGAAGTGATTTCTTTTTTGAGCATGGTGATGGCTTCAGGAGTTATTTCTTCGCGAAGAAGTGCCACCATGGTTGAGCCCGAACCAGTCATCCAGGCATGGCGAATTTCTTTGCGTTCTTGAAGCCATTCTTTTAGTACAGGAAGCAAGAGGTACTTTTCAAAGACAGGAAGTTCTAGGTCGTTAACAATAGTAACGCCATCAACAGAGGAAGTTGGGCTTCCTGCATCCAACTCATTTTCAACCTGTTCCCTGTCCCCTGTCTCTTGTAATTTGCAGTTTTCTTTTTCTTCGTTTTTTTCCTCCAGCCTATAGCCTATCGCCTCCAGCCTATTATAGGCCCATGCTGTTGCAATAGAAAAAGGTGGTTTGATCAAGAGAAGACGCCATGGAGGGAGTGGATTGGCTTCTTGAAGAAGCTCCCCTCGCCCATGGCACCAGGAAGATTTGGGTTCAAGGAAGAATGGAATATCGGATCCGAGGGAAGCAGCAATTTGGTGGAGTTCTTCTATGACAAGTGGTTCTCCAAAAAGTTGATTCATCCCACGAAGTACTGCTGCGGCATCACTACTACCTCCCCCAAGGCCTGCACCATGTGGAATGCGTTTGAGTAACGTGATCGCGATAGGAGTATTGATACCACTAGCTTCTTGAAAAGCAAGAGCGGCTTTCACACAGAGATTCTCTGGTCCACAGGGAAGAGAGGGATCGTTACAAAGGAGTGTGACAGGGGGGGCTATTCGGGCAACAGGCCGAATAGAGGCTGTAGGCTGTAGGCTGTAGGCTGTAGGGGGATTGATGCGCTGATTAAGATTTAAAGGATCGTTCAGATGATTCGTTGGAGCGCATTCTATAAATGGGTTAACTGAATGTTTGCTGGGATTAGGAGTCCCTGTGTGTGCACAAGTAATTTCCAACTCATCAGCTAATGTTAAGGGAGCCATGAGTGTCTCAATCTCATGGTAGCCATCAGAATGCTTCCCTAGAATACGGAGGGAGAGATTGATTTTAGCGGGAGCTGTGAGCGATAAGGTTGGAGGTTGTGTATCAGGCACGTTAGTTTTTTCTATGCTGCAACAAGCTCTCTAGCATGCGTGATATTTTTCGTCAGCTGAGGGATTTTTTTCTTGAGAGCGCGAAAGTCGCATTCAACTTGAATTCCATACCAAAATTCAGAGGATTGGTCAAAAAATTCCCCAAAGCGAATCGACATTTCAGCAGTAATAGAACGCTTTCCTAAAACGATTTCATTAATAGCTCGTGGGGCAACTCCGATAGCACGCGCCATAGCATTTTGAGAAATATTCATAGGAAGGAGATATTCTTCGAGAAGAATTTCACCAGGTGTGATTGAAGGATTCATAGTCATCAGCTGCCCATCGCATGCGGAATAGCTGTTGACCAGGCGTGATGGAGTGAGCGTGTCATCCAGTTGTGGGTGATGCCGTCCATTTCAATGCTCAATTCTTCTTCTTCTGTTACAACACCAAGGCGTATGAAGGGAAGCTGAGATGTTTGAAGGAGAGCCTCCACAGCAAGTGCATCAGCAGGACGTACGGAGAAAATAATGCGACCTTGAGATTCGTTAAAGAGCGCTACATCGGAGCGAAGGCCCGTTGTTCCTAAGTTTATCTGGGCTCCAAGGAGATGAGTTCCTCCTTCTTGAGAACCAGCAAAGCAGGATTCCGCTAAAGCAACAGCAAGTCCACCCTCGGAACAGTCATGAGCACTGCGGACAATTCCTTTGCGAATGAGGGTGAGAAGTTGATCATGAATTGCTTTTTCTTTTTGAAAATCAACGCGTGGAGGAAGTCCTTCTTTGCATCCGTGAGACACAAGAAGGTAATGAGAACCGCCAAGTTCATTCCCCAATGCACCAAGTAAGAAGATGATATCACCCGTTTCTTTAAAAAACTGTGTGGTGATATGTTTGCGATCATCGATGCGGCCAACCATCGCAATCGTTGGAGTTGGGTCAATGGAGGCCAGTTGACTTTCATTGTAAAGGCTGACATTACCGCCTGTAACAGGAACGTTGAAGGCATTACATCCTTCGGAGATTCCCTCCACCGCAGCGCGAAGTTGGAAGAAGCTTTCTGGTTTGTGAGGATTACCAAAGTTGAGGTTGTCCGTTACGCCAATGGGAACAGCACCAGAGCAAGCAAGATTACGGGCGGCTTCTGCAACGGCAGCCTTGGCTCCTTCACGAGGATCAAGGGAGCAATAGATGGCATTGCAATCGCTTGTTGCAGCTAAGAATTTATCGGCTTCACGGACATAGAAAACAGCAGCATCAGAGCCTGGAGGAACGGCGGTGCTTGTACCGACCATCGTATCATATTGACGCCAGGCCCATTGTTTAGAAGCAATACTAGGATGAGCAAGAAGTTGAAGGAGAGCAGTCGTTGGATCAACAACAGGGATTTTTGTGAGATCAAGGGAGGCTGGAGGTTGCCAAGGGGCTGCTTCTCGAGCATAAACAGGAGCATCATCAGCTAAAGCCTTCGCAGGAACATCAACCACCACTTCAGAACCGCGTCGGACACGCATTTTGCCATCATCGGTGACTTTACCGATCAAGGCATAAGGGAGCTCCCATTTTTCAAAAATTTTCTGGACCGGGGCTTCTTGACCTTTATTGACGATAACAAGCATTCGTTCTTGAGATTCACTCAAGAGGACTTCGTATGAGGTAAGATCATGCGCACGTTGTGGTACGAGATTAATATCAATTTCAACGCCAGTGCCGCCACGGCTTGCTGTTTCACAGGTAGAGCAGGTAAGGCCTGCCGCACCCATATCTTGAATTCCTGCAACACAGCCACTAGCTAAGAGTTCTAGGCAAGCTTCAAGAAGAAGTTTTTCACGGAAAGGATCG
>DATEBV010000276.1:0-6595 GCA_035287205.1 Chthoniobacterales bacterium
CGCCTCCTTGTCATTTTCTAAGATTCTTGAGCCGCTCTCGGGATAAAGAACGTTTCATTTATTTTTAAAAGTTTCTGCTCTAGTTCACCCAAAACTTTTTCCTTACGTGCGATTTCTAGGGTGCGATCGCCTTTACAGAAAGAGCTAAAGAAAAGAGACTTGCTTGGTTGATACGATCCTCTAGTGCGGTCAAAGCTCTCAGTATATCATCAAAACTGGCAGGTTCGTTAAGATACATGTCGCGCATTAACTGGTAATCACGTCGTAATTCAGGCAATCTTTCGGCTCTTGGAACAAGACGAAATGTACCAGGCTTGGCTTGGGTATAGTTTGAGGATGCGTCACGAAAGAACAGATTTTTCCATGAAACAACGCGGTCTCGGAGGTCGTGGTGATCGATCGCTTTGATTGCCTGTGAATGATTGGCTAGTGCCGCAGTATCAGCATAATGGCGGGAGAATCTATCTCGCATTGGTTTATCGAGTGGTCGATGATATTCTGCATGTAGAATCGTAGCTTTTTCCCAGAAGGTTCTCTCGATCTCTAGAGCTGTGACTTTACATTGCCAATCGAGGAATGCCGTAGGAAAAATCTCAGCAATCCAGGGTCGTATTGGATAGCGTCCAGTGGGCTCTTGATCAGTTAGAGAGCCGAACTCGAGTTTTACAGAACGTTTGATATAGGTAAGTCCTGTTGGTAGCGATGATGGATAGTGAAAAAGAATCACTGGTGATTTGGTTTGGGAGTCTTTTAAAAACTCAAATCTTGTTTGCTCATTTTTTCCTAATACGTCCAATACTGATGCTTCTAACATCGACATAATCTGAGTTTGAACGGCACTCTTACATGCCTCTTCAGCTTTTCTCCACCATTTGTCAGCTTGACTGCGATTTGCAGCGGATTCAGGTAGTCCAAGAAAGGTTGGGGATAGCGAAAGATCAATATCCTCAGAAAATCGATTGATTGCGCTAAATATTTTTGATAGAGAGGTGCCTCCCTTAAATACGAGGCTGCCCGCAAACTGTGATTCAAATAAGATGCTGAGCAACCAACATACGAAAAAATCTTTCTCCATGATTATTGGGGAGATGTTTCTCTGAATAGCAGCTTGTTCAATGTAGAGGCGCCTTTCAGCAGACGGTAATTTTAGAAAGTCGAGTTTCACTTAAAGCCCCTCAGCTAGTTTTCTGAAAATGGAATGCATCCATTCTGGCGTAAATCGAATATCTTTGAGTAGTTTTTGCCTTGCATCCAGTGGAATAGTGCGTTTTAAATGTTCAATCCGTTCTGGGGTAATATGATCTTTGCCTAATTCACGGAGAGCTTGAACTAGTAGTCCACTTAGACGTCCCGCCATCACCATGTTTTTGGGAGTCGTGCGTCGCAGCTGAATGGTTGTTGCTCCGATTTTTACTGTTCGACTTGACCCATCTGTTAAGAACACAACTTTGGCAGGAACCTGTTCTGATAGCCCTAGGATATTAGCTGCATAAGCGCCTGTTGGTTGAATGCGTGTACCATCTCTACCAACCAACGCCTTCGCTATCTTTTCTGGAGATGGTAGGAGCTTTCCAAGCTTAGGGTGAACTTTCGGAAAATCATATATTCCCCTTGCAAGGCGGCGGATGGTTCCTTTTCGAACGAGACGGTAGAGAGCAATATCGACAGCTTGCCGACTACCGAAGCTTAAAAAGTCTGTTGGAACAAAAACAGCACCATGTCCGAGGCTGTTTATGGCCTTGAGTATTTGATCATCAACGCTACTAGCTTTTTTTTGATCCCTCTTCATGTAAGAAATATTGGCATGTTTTTCTTACAAATGCAATGGTTGCTTTGATTTTTGCTTAAGTAGTTAAAAATTAATGTGTTGCTTGTGTTGTTTGTAAGAAATAGTGATATGTTTTTCTTACAAATTCAGCGCTAATTGATAAAGGAGTCAGGCTCATAGATTTTTTTCATCCCATCGATAAATGGGTTCGATGTAAGATTGGTCAAAATACCCGTTGGATCAACTATGTATAAAACAAGATACATTGGATTAACTCTTTTGCTAGGGATTCTTTTAGGAGTAGGCTCATATGCAAATGAAGGAATTTCCTCTAAGGTATTAGAGCTACCACAGCCAGTCACTTCTTCCACAGTAAAAGGAGTTGAGTGGGTGAGTCTTTGTACAAGTCAATATCCAGAAATTCTCTGGCTCGCGGATGAAAATGTACGCAAAACGGAAGAAGGAAGAGCTAGCTTGCAGGGTACTTACTCAGAGCAGCTATTTGGAAACAAATTTATTGAATTTGATCGTACAATCATGACTCTCCACTGTCTTGGACGTATTCTTGATGGCAGTGAACAAGCTTATCAAGAATTCACGAAAGCGCAGCCCAAAGATGTCAAGCTTTCGAGAAAAAGTTTCAATAAGCTACATGAAGAGAGTGTTTCTTTGCTGAAATCGATGCCTCAGATGTCTGAATTAGAGGTGATTTACGCGATGGAAGCTTCTTTAGTTTTAGGAGATATAGGAAAGAGTGAAAAAGCAAGAGAGATATTTAAACCTTATGGTGCAAAAGCTCCGGATCATGATGATTTCCATGGGGAAGTGATGCAAATTCTTCAAAAGCATCCTGAATTATGTCCCACATTTAATAAGCTTTCTCCCGCAGCAAAACAACTCTTGAGTCAGACAGCTAATTTGGCTCATTATGGGCATGTTACTCACATTGAGGGTGGCCCAAGCATGTTTTCAAAGTTAAAAAAGAGCAACCTGCCAAGTAACTCTCCGGTTTTTTTGTCGTTTGATTTTTTTGTTCATACTTGTGACGTTGCAGGAGCTTTAGGTCATGTGAATAACCAGTCCTCTTTGGTTTATACAGAATCCTCTCATCTTGCAATGCAAGGAGTATTTGAGTCCTGTAAGGTGCTTACCAATCCTCATAAGACAGAGATTGATGCATATAACGCATATCTAATCATTAGAGCTAACTGGCTTGGCTTAAATGCTGATGATCGAACAGACCGTGCATTAACAAGAATGGGAGCGATGCTACGATTATTCACTCCAGAAGAAGGCGCTATTTTGAAGCAAGCAGTTTCAAAACTACCGTCTGAAGTACGAGTTCAAATTATTGAGCAATTGGATATTCGAAAGGGTGAAGAATTAGAAAGAACCCCCACATACATGCCTGCCGTACTGGTAAATTTAGCAAATAATCTCGCCTTAGGTTCTTCGAAAGAAGAAAGGATTTCGCAGGCAGTTATCTTAGGACTTCCCTTTATTGCAAGAGTACTAGAAACGCACAAGCAGCATCTAGCTTCATTAAAAGCTGATTCCGCTATTCCTCTAAATTTCAATAAAGCCGCAGGAGTTGCAAAGACGAATCCTTCTGCTTTGAGCGGAAAATATACAATTGATGCTGAAGGAAACGTATGCGTTATACCGTAAAACTCCTATTTAGTTGATTCGGTAACGCACGAGGGTGACCCCATCTTTTTTCTCGATGGGCAAAATGGAAATATGCCCAACTTCAGATGTGCTATTCACTTGAGTGCCTCCATCTGCAACGCTACCTATACCTTTTAGAGTTAAAAGTCTTAAAGGCTTGTTTGTTGGTAGACCAGGCTGGAGATAAATGGTTTCACGTTCGAGTTCTTGATGGTCCGCAAGACGGAATGAGAAAGGCAAATCTTGAGCAACAAGCTCATTAGCTTTTTTTTCAAGCTCTTCCTGAAAGTCTTTTTCTATGGTCCCTTGATAGTAAATCACGGGTTTTTTCTCGTGTTCGCCTTTAAATGGCATCAATGGAGATGGGGAGTAGCCCAATAAATACATAGCAAAATCAACAACGTGTCCCGCTGAGTGAAGGCGCATGTTAAGATAGCGTCTATCCCAATCAAGAGTTCCTTTAACGAGTGTTCTAACAGGTGGAGGTTGATCACCTTCAACGTAATGAAGAATCTTACCCTCTTTTAGTAAAACCTGATTTACTTTCCCTTTCCAGGTGTCTGTAAAAAGAAATCCTTGGTCCGTTGCCTGCCCGCCACCTCTTGGATAAAAAATAGTTTTATCTAATACAAGCAACCATCTTTGCTGCCCATCGCTCTCCTTTGCAACTTCGATAATAGTTGCTTCCATTTCTTTCAGGTAAGCGTTTTCGAGATAGAGAAGAGCTGTCATAGGGTCCTTTTACTTTGAATGTTTAGATATCTCAGAGAGAATAGATCGTATTTCTTTGACATCTTGCTCTGAAGTATTCCAAGAGGCAATAAAACGAACTTCATTTTTTTCAGCATCCCAAGGGTAGCAAAAGATTTTTTCTTGAATTAGCGGAATCCATGATGCAGGCGCAATGAAGAAAATCTGATTCGTTTCCACAGGATAACTTAGGGAAAGACCTGAGGTAGATTCGATAATAGAAGCGATTTCTTTTGCTTTTTGGTTCGCTTGAGTAGCAAGTGTATGCCACAAGTCATTCTTAAAAAATGGAATATACTGTGCAGACAAATAGCGCGTCTTCGAAAGTAATTGCAACATTTGCTTTTGTAAGTGATCACTCCCTTCCTGCAAGGACGGATTGAAAATTACAAGAGCCTCTGCTCCCATTAATCCATTTTTGGTTCCTCCAAGAGACAGGATATCGACGTGAGCAGCCTCTGCAATTTCGTGTAATGATGTATTTAAGCTAATCGCTGCATTGTATAGGCGGCTTCCATCGATATGCAGTAGAAGATTTTCCTCTTTGATAACTTTAGAAAGAGCCTTTAGTTCCTCAAGAGTATAAACTGTGCCTATCTCTGTAGGTTGAGTAATCGACAAAACACGAGGAGAAGTAGAATGCTTGCCAAAAGCTCTTTCTCTTTTTAGCTTTTTCACTATTTCGGCAGCAGTAACCTTCCCCTCTTTATTTGGAACTGTCAAAAGTTTGCACCCAATGAGAGCTTCAGTTGCCCCAGACTCTTGATATTGGATATGAGCAATGTCTGTACAAATAACCGATTCATAGGCCTTGCAACAAAGTCTAAGAGCGAAAATATTTGCCCCTGTGCCGGTGGGAACGACGAAAACCTTACATTTGTTTTTAAAAACTTTTTGAATAAGGCTTCCAGCTTCTTCTGTCCAGGCATCTGATCCATAAGCAGGGGCATAGCCTTCGTTTGCTTCAGTAATGGCTTTGATGATGAGTGGATGGACTGGTGTCCAGTTATCGCTTGCAAGGCAAATTTTCTTTTCAGGCATGAAAAAATTTCATAAAAAACAAAGACGTAGAATATCCTATCGAGAAAGAAAATTTAAGAGAATGGTTTTCTTCTCAGTAGAATCATATTCAATGCGTCTTACTCCTCGACTTTGTACAAAATTCCGTGCGAGACTGTAATGCCTTTACGAACTCGATTAGACAGGGAAAAGAAAAAGAGCGGATTAACATTTGAAACCGTACAGCAAGATCAGCGGCTCCCGCCAGAAGCGGGAACTGCTGTTTAGGAAGATTTTCTCTTCTCCTTTTCCACAAAAATCTTTATAATTTTTTTTACTGATTCTGTTTTATAAGGCTTTATGGACAATGAGCTTGAGCAACAATCCTCAAAAATAGCAATTTTTAAGGGAAATCAAATACGAAAGACCATCTATCAAGGGGAATGGTACTTTTCGATTATTGACATTGTAGCGGTTTTGACAGAAAGCCCTAACCCACGTCGATATTGGTCCAATCTTAAGATTCAACTTTCTGAAAATGAAGGTTTTGCTCAACTGTACTCAAAAACGGTACAGTTGAAATTACTGGCCCCTGATGGGAAAATGCGTGAAACGGACACAGCAAAAGAGCCGTAAATGGCTTGTGTATCTACTTCACTATTTTCTTCAGGTTGGATATAGAGGTTCACGACGGGTTCTTTGATCGTCTCAGCAAAGATCAAAAAAGGAAAAATAAGAAAAAGGAAAATCATATTCAATGCATCTTAACAACAAGATAAGAGAATTCTTTGACTCCTTCTAGAGGAGTCCCAGAGTAAAAGAGGTGTTTGATTTTGTTTTTATCAATTTGCTCAACCATCTGAGTGGCTGCAAATTGGCGCGCGTTCTCAATTGGCATCTTGATCAAAAGTCGAGTGTAGCGCTGAACAGTTCCAATAGGAAAATCCATCTTCTTAACCGGCATTTCTGCTAAAATTTCTTCTCTTAGCTTTTCTTTTTCCTCTTCAAGCTTTTTGATTTGTGAACATACAGCAGCATACAGCGCCACTTTCTCTGCAAGATCCATTTTCACCTCAAATGGGACGGTAGAACTCTACCCGATTGCCGTAACTTGGATCAACATAGAAAATGGGATGCAATCATTGTGATTGCATATTAAAAATAACGGTAGTCGAGCTCCTCGTTTTTGTGAGGACCGATGATACGCCAATAGAAGTGAATCCCCTCTCTATTCCAGACAACGCTCCCCAAGTAGGTATCATCACCGCAAAGATGAGCATCAACTGACTCCAGATGCCCTGGTTGCGTACTTGTCAAATGGAAGAGAAAAACAGGGTTAGAAAAGCCATAACGCAAGTGCTCAAGTGTAATGAGCGAAGAGGATAGATCGAGTGTCCAACGAAACATATT
>DATEBV010000277.1:0-5896 GCA_035287205.1 Chthoniobacterales bacterium
CACTAAGTTAAGCATAACAACCACGTATTGAATATCTTATTTCGCTTTTAGTAGAACTGATAAGTAGAAAATTTAAGTGGTTTAGGTTATTTTAAGCCAATAAGGTCCCTTGCACTTCTTATAAAGAGCACTATAAAGCAACAAAAAAAATTCAAATTAGAAATATTTAATTTACTATTAATCATATATTTAAACCTTTATTTTTGGCCTTAACTTAGTGCCATTCGGGACTGACTCCCTTTTTTCGCCCCTAACATTCGTTCGTAATAAGTATATTACAGATCTTATTGAATACTGCTAATGCAACTGTTTAAAAAATTGAAAAATTTGAATGGAAGGCAATTTTAACAACAACACAATGAGTAGCAAAAGCCATTAAGTGTATTTGCTATCAAGCGACTATAAAGCATTCTTTAAACTTTTTTAACACCACGAAGATCCCTACCTAGGTAACTCTCAATCACAATGAAATTTATATTTAACTTGTCAATTATTTTACTCAGCACGAGTTATATTTTTGCTCAAACAGATACAACTAATCAGGTTACAGCTTGCAGGGAACAGGCTAAAAACAGGCTAAAGGCAACTAATCAGGTTGTAGGTTGCAGGTTACAGGCGCTCAGCAGGGAACAGGGAACAGGGTACAGGTTACAGATTGAAGGTACTAATCAGAGTACAGACTACAAGCTGAAAAACAGGCTGAAGGAAACTGACAGAGCTCTTTCTGACAATGCAATTGCGAATTGCCAATCGCCAACTGGCAACTCCAATAGTGAGAATGGTGCAGGTTTTTTTAACCCTGTTCTTATGGGTGGTCCTGTGGGTATGACAGCGGCAGCTGCTCGTTGGCTATTTAAGACAGGTTCTAATATAAAGGCAACGCCATTTGTAGGATTAGGGAATACACTAGAAGCAACAAGAGGAAGGGGGACTGTTTTAACGAGTGTAAGTTCAGTCACAAGAAATGGTGCTATGAAGGAATGGGAAGAAAGAAGAGCCTCGAGTGGTAAGTTTATCTTGAGGGGAGCACGTTCTTTTACCAGTAGTTCATCCACAAAAGAAATTGGAGAAGGAGAAAGAGGAGAGGTTCAAAAGAATTCTAAGCTAATTTTGAAAGAATATGAAGCTAGCTTGCACTATTTGATAGGAAATTACCTCCAAAAGAAGGCTGATTATGAAAAAACAATAATAGGGAGTAGTAGGAGGATTACAAGAGTAGCTGGTTATAGAGAGCTCATAACAATATTACAAAGTACTTTAGATCAGTTGGAAGAGGCCCTGCAAGCTTATAAAGCAGGGAAAGGAGATGAGAATATTAGTTTGGTTATTGAAGGTAAGCCTTTTCAAGTTGTGATAAATAACCTAGGAAAATCCTCAGCAGAAGAAGAAAAAGAGCAAATTATATTGGGACCAGATAATAGAGTGCTAGTAGCGACATTTCAAGATATTGTAGGGCAAAATAAGCAAGTTGCCCAGAGGATAGCCAACAAAAAGGCTAGAGAATTTATTTATTATTATGCTGTAGATGACTATTGCTTGGAAATAAAGACAGCGTATGAAGCAAAAGCAAATGAAGCACAACGCATTGGAAAAATAGACTTAGCTGATGCTTATAGAGAGGCCGCAGAAATATTACAAAGAGCCTCGGATCATTGTACTCTATTTTTCCCTAATTATAGGGCTAGCGAAAATGCAGATATTAATGGGTGGCCATATAATGGTCTCTATGAGGCAGCTAGGACTCTTCAAGAAAGCGCAGATTATTTGGCACAAGCAGGTGAGGTAGAAGAAGCTGGAAGAACAACCATAGCAGCAAGCTATAGAGAATCCGCGGCAATATTAGTTTTTGCTGCAGAGCTGCATAAGCAATCGGCTTTAACCTATGTTGAAAAAAAATGGTATGAGGCTGAGAGTTTGTGCAATGAGGCATATGCTCTCGAAGAGAAGGCAGACTATCAAGCAAAGGCATCTGAAGCAGAGGAAGCTGGGAAAGTCACTCTTGCCATTGGTTATAAGGAGGCTGTTATAACATTACAATCTGTAGCAGATCTGTTTAAAAAATCAGTTCAGGCTGCAGTCCTCGGCAAAAAAGATGCAAGTAGAAGTTGGTGTGAGGCGGGAATTGCTATGAGAGATAAGGTGTTCTACCAGGTGAAAGCATGTGAAGCAGTAGAATCTGCTAGAATAGCCCTTGCTTCTGCTTATCAAGAGGCTTCAGCCATGTCAGCATGTAGAGTAGATCTGTATAAGCAATCAGCAGAGGCTTATGCCATGGAGAACAAGTCTAATGAGGGAAAACAGCTGTTTGATGAGGCCTGGGCCAACATGATAGAAGCAAGAGATATAGTATTTATAGCTGAAGAAAAAGAAAAAGTATTAGAGGTTTTACGTTCAGGATCAACTTTTAAGTAATTTAAGATGAGAAGAGAAAAGAAGAAATTAACCACAAAAGAACGACCAGAAAAGTAAAGAGTGGCGAGTAACGAGTTTAACCCGGATATTTCATACACATCGTAGCGAGACGTAGCACGAAACTTTATGAGACAAGGCGAACGATGGATTTTAATGCAGTGGCTGTATGTTTCATACTGCTCCAGTTAAAATTCAAGTTCAATGCAGTATTCATCAGGTTTTTTGCAAGTTGTAGTAGATGGGTATGAAATATTCGGGTTAAGCACAATTTACTAAATCAACCCTTCAGCCGTTCAACAGTTACATTAGCAACGTTAAACAAGTTTGGGTCCTCTCTCCGAAGGAGGTGGGGCTGAATTCTTAATACCAAACCAATATGAAAAAACTAATTTATTTTTTAACTATTTTACTTAGCATCCATTATCTCTTGGCTCAAAATGAAAATAGGCTAAAGGCAATAAATCAGGTGACAGGTGACAGGTTACAGGATGAAAATAGGCTGAAGGCTGAAGGCTATAGGCTAAAGGAAACTGAAAGCCAGACAAAAGACAACAGAGAGGCAGGATTAGCATCAGAACATCAGATTGGGCAGCGAGCTAAAACTACTACGAACCACGAACTACCAACTGCCAACGGTAACAATTTAGACCAAGGTCTAAATTGTTACCTCATGATGAATCCTTCAGAAATCAAAGAAATTGAGGATATTTTTGGGTTTACAAGGATGAATTTACTTCCTTCTAGAAAGAGAAAGCTTTTTCTTTCTAAAGAAGAAAACTTAGTAGGAAGAGAGAAAGTATCTACAAAAGAGCTAGAAGATATTTTAATAATTACAAAAAATCCACTAGTTTCTTCTAAAGAATTTTCTGTAAGAGAAGTCTTTGCAGATCAAAGTATTTTATCAAGTAGTGAAGATCCCTCAATAAGTACTGTAGTTAGTAAACAAAGAGATGTAATAATACATAGCACTAAAAGTAGTACAGATATTAAAGGAAAAATATCATCAATTACAGATCAAATAGAAGAAGCAAAGCAAGCTTCTAGAGAAGGACGCGGTGGGGAGAATTCCTATTTTTGGGACCGTATTGTTACAAAGTTAGAACAAGCTACGGATAGTTGGAATAAGTTTGATGAATTGCTTACTCAAGGAAATGAAAAAAGAGCTTCTCTTTGGAAACAAGCGGCTAAAGAATCTGAAGCATCAGCAGAAAGAATGAAAGAACTTATTGTAAACTATATTTCAGCTCACAAAGGAGCTGTGGAACAATTAGAAAAAGGAATTTGGAATGCCTACTATTTATCGGATGCTTTTACTTGGTCGCTGAAATCAGAGGAGGCATTGGAGAAGGCAAGTCTCATGAAGGGTGAGCAAGAGATTTTTTGGAAGAATCTCGCGGAACAATATAAAGATGCTGCTGATTATGAAAGAAAAGCTTCAGAGGCTTGTCATTTAGGAAAAGAGAATGAGGAATATACTTGGGTTTGGGCAGGAAGATTTGCACATTCGGTTGCAGACTACCAAATAAAAGCAAGTCGAGCGTTAGCAATTGGAAAAACAATTCTTGCTGCTGGTTATAGAGAAGCTTCTATAACATCTCAACAAGCTGTCGATCAATTAAAAAAAGCAATTGAAAACTATATTGTAGGAAAAGATAGTGAGGGGTATAGTTGGTATTGGGCAGGGAGATCCCTTCAAAAAAAGGCAGATTACCAAGCAAAAGCAGGTGAAGCAAAAGACGTAGGTAAAATGGCTCTGGCAGAAAGCTATAAGGGAGCAGGAGTAATATCAGGCTGCGCAGCAGAGCAATGGAAACTTTCTGCTGAAAGAAAGGCTATTGGCAAGGAGTCTGAGGGTGTTAGTTGGGGATGGCAAGGAAGTTCTCTGCAATTGAAAGCAGATTACCAAGCAAAAACAAGCGAAGCACAGGAAGCAGGAAAGGCTATACTTACTATAGGCTATCGAGAGGCAGTAGAGATTTCTCAAAGAGCCGCTGATGCCCGAAAACTAGCTGCAGAAAGAAGGGCTGTCGACAAAGAAAGTGAGGGAGATAGTTGGGATAATCAAGGAAGTTCTTTGCAATCGAAAGCAGAATACCAAGTAAAAGCATATGAAGCAGAAAGAATAAGGAAAGATAGATTAGTAGTCGAGTATAGGAAAGCAGCGGAAGTATTAAGAAGAGTTATCGAAGAGTATAAGCAATCAGCTCAAGCTTATGCTGCAAGCAAAGAATATGAAGGTATATGTCGAGGCTGGATAGCTAAATCTCTAGGAACTAAGGTAGGCTATCAAGTAAAAGCAATTGAAGCTCAAGAAAATGGTCAAAAAAAATTAGCAGCTGTTTATGAAACTTCTGCCATAATATCCCAATATGCTTTAGATTTTCATCAACAATCACTTCAAGCTGTTATTCAAGGAAGAGATGATGAAGGTGGTTATTGGCATGGGGCAGGTAAATCTCTTCAAAGCAAAGCAGACTATGAGGCAAAAGCGATTGAAGTACTAGAAGCTGGGAAAGAAGTGCTAGCCGCCAGATATAAAGAGATTGCAGAAACATTTCAGAAAGCCTCAGAATATTATCAGCAATCAGCTCAAAATTTTGCTCTAGGAAAAGAGGATGATAGCAATAATTGTTTCTTAGTAGGACAGTATCTTAGATTAAAAGCTGAACATCAAGCAGAAACTTCAGGAAAGATAACCGAGAAAGATTCCCAAAAAACTAATAGAGTAACTTCAACTATTATCAAGACTGATAAAAATTTTCATTCAGAATTAATTCCCTGCAAGCAAAGAATGAGTAGTTTAATGAAAGAAAAGGCATTATTTGTTTATTGTGAGAAATGGCTTGCTGAAGGAGGATCAATTGCTGGCATATCAGACTATGTGATCAATATTCTTCATACTCTTAAAAAATCGGCAGATTATCAACTTATTCGTTCTTATGAAGAATATAGAAATGATGTTTGGAAAGCTCATGAATCAGGAGATGACTTTTTAGCATTTTCTTTAACTCAAGTGGTAGAAGATATCCAACAGGCTATTGAAGATAATATTCAACAAGCTAAAGCTTCTGAAAGTAACAATACTAAATTATCTGAGGCATGGCAGCATGCTATGGAAGCAGGGAAGAAACTAGCAGAGTATAGGAAACAATATATTCAACTTTCTGTAGGCATTCAGTCTTCAAAGACTATTAATGAAAGGCAAATAGTGAAAGGATTAGAAACAATTGTGGAGTATTTAAGAAAAGCGGCAGAAGCATGTGCTCTTAACAAGGAACAAGAATATACTCAATATAATAATGCAGTCAATGCACTGAAAGAGAATGTGAGAAAATTAGAAGAGGCCGTTACTGCATTTGGAAAATCACTATCACTTTCTAATGAGCCAGAATTAGCAGAGGCCTGGAAGAAAGTTGCTGAAGAGTATCAACGATCTGCTGAGTTTGATGAAAAGGTAGCAGAGGAGGAACTTCAAGGTAATAAA
>DATEBV010000278.1:0-31983 GCA_035287205.1 Chthoniobacterales bacterium
AACTCGCGGAGGCAGTCAAATGACCTCTGCTCTGCTCAACCGCCGGATGCGAGATCCGCATGTCCGGTGGTGTGGAAGGGTCACGGGGCGCAATCCCCGTGACTCCATCCGATTTTAAGAACTCAAGATAAAGAATGTTCACTATTGTAAAAAAATAAGGAAGTAGTGAATTGATAACCTGCGGAAACATAGAGCACCAATAGTTTCAAAATGGCTTAGCCCAACTAATCAATCAAGTTTACCGCTAAGTTTCTTTTTTTGTGTTTTCTTGTGTTCTTTTGTGGCTATTCCTTCTGCCTGTTAGGGTGACGTTGCTACAAAAATTTCTTCTCCAAAAAAGCCCTTCTATCGGAATCGCTACTATTGGTAAGATGACATAAAAAATCTCCCTCTTGCCATGGTTCCATAGCCCAAGGAAGAAGTTCTTGGGGGACGGCATTGAGGATACGTCGAGGTAGAATACGAAGTAGAGATGAAAAGCTTTTGGATGCTTCACGCAGGGCATTTTGATCCCAGAGAGGGCGATTTTCCCACTCTCTTTTAGTTAGGGCTAGTTCTAAAAGTGGCATTGCCTTGCGCGTGACAATCATGATGCCAGCAGAAAAATCGAATAATCCTGCATCAACGCCCCAGTCTCTCGAAACGGTTAATCCATCTACGTAGGGAATTTGATCGAGAGAGATGCTAGGATTGGTGATAAAAGCATCCGCGTCAATCCAGAGGAGTCGATCGAATTGAGGCATCAAATCAGCAATAAGAACTAACTTTCTCCACGAAGGATGTTGACTGGGATGATAGTCAAAACGGCATCCTTGATACTCATAGCCGTGACGTTCAGCATAGGCATTTTTTGAGAGGGAGGTAAATTGCACCATCCAGTCGATGTTGTCTGTCCAGGCTGTGAGTATGAGTGTTTTCAAGAGATTTATGTCATGGCCAAGTAACTGAGGATCTAAGAAATTAACCACAAAAGAACATAAAAGAACACAAAAGAAAAAACTTTCAGACTTGTGTTCAGTTTAATCTTTTGTCATCATCTGATCAAATCAGTTGGTGAAATTTGTCTAGATCTATTAGAATTCTTTATCTGCAGGGACGGCGAGAGCAAAAAACTCTAGAAAATAAAAATACCGCTTCGTTTTGGTAGACTTTTGAGCGGAAGCGAAAAAATTAACTAATAACCAGGAGTTCACAACTAACAACTATTATTAGGCCTACTGGCTGAATAATGACATTTTTTATTATGGGATTACCTACCAACCCGAACTTTTTTAATCCATATAATCCTGCAGATCCTAATATAGTTTCTGGTAATTCTCCGTTATTGCAGAATCCTCCTTTTATTGTCTGTACCTATGGATTTAATCTGAACTTTATTGGGGCGGCTATGTTTCCTCAGATTGCATCGACTTTTAATGCACTCCAAGCATCGCTTCTCAATGTTGATGCTAGCAATCCAGCAGCATTGCTTCAGGTGCAGCTGACCATGAGTGAGTACGAAAATGCTGTTCAAGCGACCTCTCAAATGTACGCAAGTTTCGAAACCTTAATCAAAGCGATTATTCAAAATCTATAGATTTGGCTGCAGGTTGCAGCCTCATTTCTGCTTCTACTATGAATTCAACCAATGCATCCCAAAGTCTTTTGAAAAAAGAGGATCGTCAGATGTTCGTGGAACTTGGCATTGTTGCCACGAGTAATTTTCTTTCATGGGAAGGACATGCTCTCTTTGGGCAACTTCTTCTTGCAGATCCTGCAGAGGCCTACCCTCGTCTTGGCTTAGCTTATTGTAAAATGATGGGGGGGCAATTTGAGGAGGCCCATAAACTGCTTAAGAGTTCTATTGTAGAGAATTCTTCTTTTAAAGATTATGCCCTCGCTCTTCGAGGATTAGCTTTTCATCTTGCCAAACAGCCAGAAGAACTCGTAAAATTCTTTAAGAGCAGCGAATCTTCGCTTCAGGAAAATCTCCCGGCCTTAGGAATGTTTAAAACCTTACTTGAATCACTACCATGACCGCATCATCTGCTGTTAATCCAGCCCTTTATCATAAGAATACACCACTGACGTCATTGCCTGTTGTTACTCCTTCAGAAGCAGAGCAACTTGCTTTTCAAAAATCACTCGAGGTTTCTCCTTCAAATTCTCCTCAACAGCAAAATGCTTCTCAGGGAAAATCCTCTGATGATTCTCTTAGTATGGCAGGTGGTCCAACAGGGAATGACAAGACTGCTTCTTGGAATGATCTTCAAAAGGCGATGGTTAATAACATTATTCAAGATGGAAATCGACAGGCCTCTAATTTTCGCATGAGACTCAAAGAAATTTATAATGATGCTTCTGCCCCTCCTAAACCAAAGAAAGTTTAAATTTAGTTAGTAATGTAACTATCAACGTCACTTTATTTCTGCGAAATAAAGTGACGTTGATAAAATTGGTCTAACATGTCATCGAAGGCTCCGTTTTATACACAGCACAAGACTACTGTAAACAAGCAATTCTGATAAGAAAAGTTATCATAGCAAGTTTTGTCTCAGGACTCTTCACTCTTTACTGCATTCATTTTATGATTCCTCATCTCCCTGCAGCAGCAGCCTCTGTGACGGCACAGAGTCTAGCCTCGAATATTGCTAACTTACCTGATCCTGGGGATATTTCTCAGGCTGCTTCCCATGCGGCTATTCGTGATATGCAGCTTTCTCCTGATGCCGAAGCTTTTTATACCGTAGGTACTCAAAAATGTCCTTGCCCCGTTTCCTCTCTACCTCCGTCCATGAATATGACGAATGTTTTTGATGATTTTCCAAAATTTCTTAGGACTGAAGGGGGACCATCGAGTGCTGTAGGTCTTCTAGCAGCTCAAATGGAGGTCACTCAAGTTACGCTAGGATGGTCTCTTATTGGGCAAATGGCCTCCAAGGCCTCTAGTGGGATTCAATCACTCTTTAATAATCAAGTGTAATTAGGGATCACCCAATTAATAATATACTATTAATTGGGAGATCAGTTCGTAGTTCGTAGTTCGCAGTTCGTAGTAGTTTCAGCTCGTTAAATTAATTTATTTTAGTTCTAACTGTTCAGTAACGCCCTCTCCTCCTTCGGAGGTGGTCGGCTAAAGGCTAAAGGTCGAAACAAGTTGTGCAGTGACTTCTCAACAAACTAAACTCTTAAACTCTTAAACTCTTTGGTTCAGATCCGTCCTCCGAAGGAGGGGATCTGAACACTTACGAAAGAGGAATAATATGAACGGCTACTTCATATGAATACTTCGCTGCCCAATCATTTAATTCAGATCCCTCCTCCGAAGGAGGATGGATCTGAATGTCCACGTTATCATAAAGAGCCTAAGGAGGTTGAGAGTTCTGTGTCACCCACTCTTGCAATTGCGCCTTATCGGCGTCCCTCTTTGCCTTCGTTGTACCTGGCCGCTTCTGCTATGGATGGACCGCCTGGTCTTACCTACGAAAACAGACGACGCTTTACTCTTACGCACGAACTCTATTCTCGTTCGATTAGTCTCTGGGATGATCTGGAACGTCGCATTGAATGTTCAGGTCGTACCCTTGATGAATGGATTGAGGCAGCTCATCAACTTGGAGGATTCCGTGGCCTCGCCCATGCAGCTCACCTACAGTCAATAAAAGATCATCTCTATCATATCAAAAAGCTTAGAAAATTAGAGCAGCCTCGCCAAGTCTTCTTCAATAAAATTTCTCCTTCACGATTAGTTACTAAAGTTTAGGTAATGACTCAGGTAAAACCTGAGTCATTACCTAAATAAATAGAGCCCTAGTAGTTTTAGATCATT
This sequence comes from Chthoniobacterales bacterium, assembly GCA_035287205.1. Lineage (GTDB taxonomy): Bacteria > Verrucomicrobiota > Verrucomicrobiia > Chthoniobacterales > UBA6821 > CAIWMF01. Next base: position 3,809 of record DATEBV010000278.1, read on the forward strand.
TATTTAAAATAGTTTAAGTATTAAAATTGGAGTGCCAAAAAAGCACGAAAACAGTAGTTATTGCAAAATTGACAATTGATAATTTACCGTTGTTCTCGAAAAAAAGCATCTAAAAATCAATTTTAATCTTCAAGTAGAATCACCTTCAGCCTATAGCCTATAGCCTCCAGCCTTTGATCTCAGTAACCTTGGCTACCAATCAAATTTAAAATCTTTTTATAAATCGTTCACTCTCTAAATATATTCTTATGCACCCACTTTATTTTAATCCTCTAACTCCTTCGTCATTACCTCCGTTGACTAATCCCTTAGCTGGTTTTACGATTGTGCCGCATACGATGCAGCCACGTTTTTTTAATCCTAATCTTTACGATCCTTTTATCTTTTCCAAATTTCCTCAACTAGCGATCTTTGGATCTACTTTATTAGGGTCTTCTGCTATTAGTTCTTTCTCCACGGTGGGTCTAGTGGGAACGGATATTTTTAGCACAACGAATGGTAGTGGTACTTCCTTTACTACTTTTATCTTTTTTTCAACGGTTACTTTTCAATCAACGTTTTCTGTGACCTCTATGACGGAAACAGGATCTTATCAACAACTACTACCTGTTCAATTTTCACAACGTTTTGGTACGGAACTACAGACTCTCTATAATTTTCAAGTAGCAGCTACAGATACTTTTGGGACATACGCTGAGTTGTTCACAGGAACACAGGCCTTCGTTCAAGCAGAAGTTTTCAGCTATTTTGGAACAACTCTTCTTGGTTCAACCTTAGGAACACTTCATAGTTTCTATGGAGCTTCTTATCTAACAACGCTTTCAACCATAGCGTTGGTAAATTCTTACCCAGGTAATCAAACTGTTGTGGCAGGAAGTTCCATGTTTGTTAATATGCTTGGAAGTAATGTGTACGCTGGACTCTTGATTACCACCAATTCGATTATCAATTATGAAAACGAACAGGTGAGTTCCTATTACAGCCAGTCGCTTTCCTATCAGATTAATATTGCGAACCTTACTTCAGCACTCAACAGTGTATCGCAAACAGATCCAACAGATGCTACTGGAAATGGAGATATTACGGTGACAACCTTTTCTTGGGTCTGGTTTACGACTTCAGGAGGCATGTCAGGAAGTCAAGTGACCAATTTTCCTACTTATACACAGGTTGAAGTTGTTAATAACTACTTATTAGCAAATTATGGTGTTGTTATTACAAATTCTGCAGATGCTGTAACTCAAGTTCAGTCGCTTATTTCTGTACAAAACAATAACCTAGAGAATTCTCAAACGTTCCTTAATAATGCTGTAACGACTCTTCAGAGTCAAGTCTCTCTGGCAGGGCAAATTATCGCTTCACTTGCAGCTGCTACTCAGGCTATTATTGCAAATATATAGAGTAACTATTTGGCCTATAGGCCGAATAGTTAGTTTAAGTTATTAGTTTAAGTTTAAGTTGATTTTTGGTCACTTCGTGACGAGGTGAAAATAGATGAAGAGCAATCGTATTTAAATAAACTCGTTACCCTTTACTCTTTACTCGTTACTTGCTTGTATGTTTGTTCCTCATTTCATCACACCTTCTCCTTTTAATGAAATTGCCGGTTTTTTAGCACGACGTTATCAACTTTCAGAGGAAGGAATAAAACCTCCTCTCTTGGAACTCGTTATTGGTAATGCAGTTACTTTGGAACTTCTTGAGGAGGGCGCTAAAATTTATCTTATTGGTGTTGTCGTCGATCCACTGCTTATTAACGAAGATCGTGAAGCAATGGAGCTTCTCACAGCAACTAATAATCGTCTAGGTTCCACGGAAGGAACGCTTGCCTGGGATGAGGAGAAGAAACGATTAATATTCTGGTTAGAAGTTACCAATTACACAAGAGAACTCGAATTCAATGAACATCTTGTGATATTCTTAAACGATTTGGATGAATGGCTTGCCCTCGTTCCGAGGTGACCGACGTCTTTTTTCATTTCTGTAAAATGAAAAAGGACGTCGGTAAAATTAGCCTTACTTCCAAGCTATAGTACTTTTAGAGTTTGGAAAATAATTCTAGTACCTCATACCAACGATAATTTCGCATTCGCCAAAAAGTGGGTCAGTCCCACACATGATCACCTACGGTGCTCATATGAGGTAGCTGCCCCCTTTTTTCGTCCAATTTAATCCGAACTTTTAAGTGATATGAGGTACTAGTACCTTAAATAATTTATTGTTTCGGATAAATGCAGAGGATATTACTCTAATATGTTATCCGAACTTTTCAGTAATACAAGGTACTAGGGATTTCGCGATAAACATTTATTTTCAACCTTATCTATCTATTCAAAGAGCAAGCTGTTAGCGAGTTCAATTTTTGTGACTACCAATGTTTCTGCATTTCGCAGAAATGAAGGGACATTGGTAGTCACATTTTCGTAGGTATTGTAGGTGGTGGAGAGATGAGTGTTTTTAGCGTGGCCGCAGATTGTTGTAGAGATCTCGTTATTGCTGCTGAGGCACTTGTATTAGTAAGGTTAATAACATCAGAACCGAAAGCATCGTTTTCTAATCCAAGGGCCGTATTCGTATTAGGTGTAGCTGCAACAATACTAGGAGCTATTGAGGAGAAAATTTCCTTTTGTTCCTGATTTTGAGGAGATGCTATTTTCAAAGAGGGATTGGGTTTTTGTTGAAGCTCATCTAGGGATTGATTAGACATACGATGATTTGCTGCAGCCATCATTTCTTCACTACTTATTTTATTGGTGGTACGAGTGGCATCTTCTGCATTGATGTTACGTATCCTATTTTCTAGAGCTTCGTTGGCTTGTGATGTATTTTCTTGTGATGCAAGGATTTCAGATTCGTTAGCTTGTTGCTCTCTTTGTTGTCTCCCTGCTTTTTCTGCTGCTATCTGGCTTTGTAGCGAGCTTAAGAGGTCTTTTTTTACTGGTATTGGAATGGATGGTCCTGCTGGTGTTCTGGAAGCTATATCTTTTAATACCTTATCATGAACAGCAGTTTGGAGTTTGCTGTAAGAACTATCAATACGCGTGCGAATTGTTTGCTCAAGATCAAATTTTTCTGCAATAGCTACACGTTTAGCAGCACCGCGCGGGGTGATTCCGTGACGTCCAAAGGGTCCACGGGGGGAATTAATAAATTCAAAGAAAACGGATGTGGCATTAAAAGCTTGTTTTGCTAAGGTTGGTGGATTAGGAAGAGTTGAAGAGGATGTGGGCCCTAGGGGATTGGTTTGCGATGGGGTTGCACTAGGAGTGATTGAAGATAGATGATCCATAGTAATGGTTCAGTCTCCGCTGCGCGGCGACTGAAACTATTCGGCCAGCAGGCCGAATAGTTAGTTTAAGTTTAAGTTTAAGTTGATTTTTGGTCACTTCGTGACAGAGTAAGAAGTAAAGCAGCTTCTTTTTTTGTGTTCTTTGTGTATCTTTGTGTTCCTTGTGGTGATTTCTTCCTGCTTGAGAAACATTAGCAGTCAGTAACTAAGCGGTTAAAGCTATTGTTTTCATGTGACTCACTAAGGCCAAGTAGTTTTTTACTGCGCCAAGATTACCTGAATAGCCACGGACTATAGCAGCACCAGGAGCATAGGGAGCGCCATATTGCTTGTAGTGTTGCTGAGCTGCATTAAGATATTTTTGAATGATCGAGAGAAATTCACTCGACTGCTCAATAGGTCCATGGCTTGCTGCTTGGAGAAAAATTTCAGTTTTTACTATGAGGGAGGCTAGATTTTGAGCTGATGGCCTCTCTTGAGTTGATACACCAGATAGATCTAGTTTGGAAACAAAGGAACTATTGTAAGACGATTCTAATTGTGGTGTTCTCGTGATAGGGTTTTCTAATTGGAGAAGAGGTAATCCTCCTTCAGGTGTCAGTGATTGTTGTGGCTGTCGTTCTGCAGCGTGTATAGGAGGAGTAATTCCTTCTGGATGCGTAATAACAGAAGAGGATGTAATAGGTACTGGACCAGGAGAGGGAAAGTTCATATGTAATTGCTCATCTCCTTCTGGAGAAGGAGATGAGCAAATGTTTAAGAGTTTAAATGTTTAGGAGTTTAGATAGGTTTGGTTTAGTGGCAGAATTATTCCATCCCAAAATTATTTTTAGCGGTAGACGTAAAATACTAATGTCATACTAATCGGCAGAAATTCACCGCACCAGTCATTCAGTCCTCGCTGTGCGACGACTGAAGTAAAAGGTGACAGTTTGGTTTGAGCTCAGCTTAACTGAAATTTATCGAAAGCTATTTTTTGATTTTTTAAGAAGGACAACGATAAAAATAAAAACCTTATTTTACTTCAGTCGCTGCGCAGCAGGGACTGAATGACTGGTGTGGTGAATTTCTTCTTGCTTGAGAAACGTTAGCAGTCGCAAAACTAGCACTAATTATAGGGTGGATATTATTATGATTTTTACAACGTTTACGTTAATTGTTTTTGCAACGCTTCACTAAGAGTTGTAGCGCGGCTTTTAATATTGTGTTTGTCAGTTTGATGATTGCAGAGTTCTATGGCCGCCTTGGCTGAGGCTAAGGCCATTGGCAAATCTTGAATATCGATTAAGGAGTGAGCTGCATAGAATCGTGGAGCAGGATTGAGGGGATCATAAAAAGAAGCCATTCCAAAAGCAGCGAGGGCAGCTTGATGATTTTTGGTATGTTGGAGCGCTCCACCAAGGCCAATCCAGTTTTTTGATTTTTGTGGTTCGTAAAAACAGAGTAGACGAAAAATGTCGACGGCTTGTTCAAAACATTCTGTTTGGTAAAGATCGAAGGCAAGAGCATAGAGCGAATCAAGCTCTTTTTGGGTGATTCCTTGTTGTTGGGCTTCAGAAGGAAGTTTTTGTGCTTCTTGAGTAACTTGCTCCATGATTTCTGGAGTGAGTTCCGAAGAGAGGAGCGCTTCAGCTGCTTGTAGAGGTTCAGATACCACCTCCTGCGGAGGCGGCATTTGAACTAAATGAGCGGTCAGTTCACTGGTGGAATTGTTTAATTGCATCGTTTGTTGTTTGTTGAGAGGGTATCTGATTTGTCATTATTAACACTGTCACGAAGTGACCAAAAATCAACTTAAACTTAAACTTATAACTTAAACTAAATATTCGGCCAGCTGGCCTAATATTTACGGCCGATCGGCCGAATGTAATAAAGCCTTTGCCGCTGCAACAACTTCTTCCGGAGTAATTCTAAGCATGGGTTCGCATCGTTCGCGTGGGTGAGGCGATGGAGGGCAGATGTGTGGTACCTGAATAGCATTCCAATGACAAGGAGAGAGAGGGCATGCATCGGTATGATGGATGGCAGCATGGTTGGAATAATATTTTGTTCGAGTTGCAGCCCCGTAAGGTCCCCATAATCCTACACAAGGTCGTCCGAGTGCTCCAGCAATATGCACCAGCATGGAATCAGGAGCAACGCAGAGTGCAGCTCGCTGAATAAGTGACCATAAAATCCGAGGTCGTTCAAAGGAGCGGAATTCTACATTGGGAAGGTCTAGAGATTCTCCCCAGTAAGCAGGTTCTTCGAGAGGCCCATAGATTCCAATCCAATAGATTTCTGGAAAAGCTTCCGCAAGGGCTCGTAATACAGAACGACTATGCGCTGGACTTAAGGAACGTATTTGCTGAGAGCAAGCCAGTTGATAGAATCCGAGTGAACGACCTTGATAGAGGGTTGAAGCTATATCCTGCTCCATTTTAGTAAAAAGTGGAGCTATTCGTTTTTCTTCGTCAGAGATGGAGGCAGGATCAATACCACATTGTTGCAGCATGAGGTCAATCGGCTGCATCTGATTATCATGAGCATAACCATTAGAAATATATTCTAACATGACATGATGGTCGAATTGTTGAAGTGTAGACCAATAACAAGGAAGACTGACCGTAGAGCGAATCCAAGGAAATCCATGCCAGAACATGACAAGGTGAGGTTCTGTTAGTACGTGAATCTCATAACCACGATCAGCTAGGATTTTTGCAAGAGGCCAGGTCATAATCTGATCTCCCATCCCACCGACACCATTATAAATGAGAACGCGACCCTTGGGGCCATTTTCTGAGTAGTTCAAGGGACGGAACATAGCTTCCGCTTTAGAAATTCTTTCGTAGGGTATTTGAACACCCCATTCTTTGAATTTATCAAATTGTTTGTCGGCAAAAAGGTATCCTTTGCCTGCTTCAAAAATTTGTAAGCCTCCAATGCTTATTTGATGATGCTCTAACCAGAGGTGTTCGAGAAAGGAGATAACGTGCATGATAAGAGAAAGAGTAAAGAGTGAAGAGTAAAGGGTAAAGAGTATTTTGGAGGGGTCTAGTTTTGTAACTGCTAACGTTTCTCAAGTAGGAAGGAATTCACCACAAAGGACACAATCCCAGTGGTCGGGAGACCGTGGGATAGACTACGAGAGTTTTACTCGAGTAGCCCTTCAGGGTGAGCCGATCGGGAGCGAGCGAGTCAAAGAATTACAGAAAGAACACAAAAAAAGAAAAAAGAATTTTTATAAAAATTCTTTAACATGTTAAGAACTAAAGAAGACACAATGCATTTATATGATTACTTCGCAATCCAATCATTTCATTCAGGGAAATCCTCCGCAGGAGGGTGGCTCTGAACGCCCACAAGTTCTCTTGATCGGACTTGATGCTGCTGACTGGGATCTTCTTGCCACCAAGATTGCTGCAGGGAAGTTACCTAATCTTGCTCGCTGTATTACTCGTGGTGCTAGTGGTCCGTTGAGATCATTGCATCCGCTTTTTTCTCCTTCTCTTTGGGCGACGATTGCAACAGGAAGGCGTTCTTATGATCACGGAATTACTGGATTTACTCTTCCTTGTCCTTCAGGGAGAGGTTTGCGTCCCTATGATAGTTCTTCACGGAGGCTTCCCGCATTTTGGAATATTCTTTCTGATGCGGGAAAGACTTCAAATATTGTGGGGTGGTGGACCACAGCTCCTGCAGAACCAATTCAAGGGGTCATGGTTGATGAAACGTTTAAGATTGCTCATGCTCCTCTTCAGGAGCCATGGGATGCTCCTCTTCAGGAGCCATGGGATATTCCTCCAAAGAGTATTTTTCCTTCTGTGCTTTCAGAGAAACTAGCTCCCCTGCGAGTACATCCACAGGCGTTGCCTGAGGCCTTATTAAGGCGTCTTGTTCCTAAACTTTATGAAATTGACCCAAGTAATGACCTTCGTCTCTCTGGAATTGCTAAGATTCTTGCAGAGGATCTCACCAATCTTCAAGTAGCTCTCCATCTTATGGCCAGAGGGTCCTGGGATCTTACTTCAGTTTATTTGAGTGGTCTGGATAGTCTCTCTCATCAAGGAATGAGTTATCGTGCGCCTGCTTTACCAGGAGTGGATCAACGAGATCAAGAACTCTATGGAGAGCTTGTGGATCGTGCCTATGAACTCTATGATGAATGGGTAGGGCTGCTTGTAGAGGCAGCAGGGGATGATGCAACCGTTCTGATTCTTTCTGATCATGGATTTTATCATGATCATCGCCGTCCTCAGACACTAGGAATTGAAGCTACGGCTCCCTGTGCTTATCATGCCCCTACGGGAAGTTTGATGATGGCAGGACCTTTGGTTCAGCAGGGTGTAGCTATTTCGCATGCTACAATTTTGGATATTTGCCCTACGCTTTTAGCATTTTTCGGAATTTCTATAAAAGGAGATAAGCAGGGAAAAGTTCTTTGGAACTCATTAAACCTAGGTGAACATTCGGTTAACCCGTCTGAAAAATGTGCTCCAACGAATCATCAGGACGATCTTTTAAATCTTAATCAGCGCATCGATTATCCTATAGCCTACAGCCTACAGCCTACAGCCTCTACTACAGAAGCCGCTTTGCGGCAATTGGTGGCTTTAGGTTATCTTCCTGAATTACCCTCCAATCAACAACAAGCTATTCAAGAAGCTTCTTGTGATCAGTTTTATCATAGAGCTCTTTCTTATCTCGAAGAAGAAAGAATCGATCAAGCCCTTCCTCTCTTAGAAAAGGCTCGGAAGCTTTTCCCTCATCGAGTCGATGTTTTAAGAGCCCTTGCAGATGGATGTTTTTTGGAAGGAAACATAAGGGGAGCTGCTACTCATTGGAAACAGTTTGTTCGTTTATCTCGCAGAGATGCACGTAGGGCAGCACAAACCCTTATGAGCACATCTCCAATGATTGATCCTAGTAAGAAACTTACTTTTTCAGAGGCTTGGGAATTGCGCCGTCTTTTAGTACGAGCAACTCTTGATGAAGAACTCATGGAATTCATGATGGGTTTAGCCAATTGGAGTGTTTATCGCCAACTGAAGGATCGTGATTTGCTCTTGAAGATAGCGAATCATCGTGCTGAGAATTCCTTCATGGGACTTCATGCGGGTAAAGTATGTCTTTCTAGTGGACTAATAGAAGAGGGATTAGCCCTTCTTAGAAGAGTGGCTTCATGGGATAAAGAAGAAGCGTCAGCACTTGCTTTGCTGGCAGAGTATGAGAATAGCACGGCTCATTTTTCTTCTGCAGAATCTCTAGCGCGAGAAGCTCTTCAGCGAAATCCATTGGATGCCGCTTCATGGCTTGCCTTAAGTCGAGCGCTGATAGGACAATCTTATTGGAAAGAAGCAAAAGAGGCAGCACATCATGCCTCACGAAGCTTCCTTAGGAGACATGAGGCCGAGGAGCTTCTTGCAGGGACTGACCCCTTTGCAAATGAAGTATATGAAATATCTGGATTAATTAATCATCAGAATGATTTCTCAGATCTCAATCAACGTATCAATCAACCTACAGCCTACAGCCTACAGCCTATAGCTTCTATTCAGCCAACCGGCCGAATAGTTACAGTCATTGTCACAGGGCTCCCTCGATCAGGAACATCATTGATCATGCAGATGTTGGCAGCTGGAGGTTTTTCTATTATTTCTGATCAGAAACGTCTTGCCGATCGACATAACCCTCGTGGTTATTTTGAACATGAAGCAATTAAAAAATGTGCTGAAGATGCCTCACATTTTCATGAGTTATTGAAGCAACAAGGAGTAGTAAAAATTGTGATTCCTCTTCTCTGGGAGCTTCCCAAAGATTTTAAAGGAGCACTTATTTTTATTCGTCGTGATCTACAGGAGGTGATTGCTTCACAACATCGAATGGCGGGAGAGATCGTTTCTGCTAAAGAATTAGAGCAAGCTTATAGGTATTATGAGGCCAAGACTTTTGAGATTATTAGACAGCGAGGATGGCCTTGTCTGATGCTTTTTCATGCCGATGTTATTGCTGATCCTCAAAACACGGCGATACGACTCAATCAGTTTTTAGGAGGTTCGCTTGATAAAAAGGCCATGGCAGAAGCGGTCGTACCAAGCCTTCATCGCGAGAAGGTAGGGGAAATAGCTACAAAAATAATTAACAGGGATGGAAGGGATGGAAGGGATAACAGAGGGTAAAATAAAGAAAAACAAGTCATCAGAGTTCTTTAAATAATGATTAGATCTTCATTATTCAGTATTTTTTTCTTCCATCCTTTCCATCTCTTCCATCCCTGTTAATTTTCTTTTTTCTTCCTGTTTTTTTATCCTTGTTCATCTTTTGTTATTTTCATTTACGAAAATAATTTTCTACGACAAGTGGATCTTTCAGGAACTCATCAATGTTTTTAGATCGTAGTGCTAATGTTGCAATCGTCTTATACTCATCAGGGAAAGAGGTGATTTCTTCAACGCAGAAGGGTTCGATAGGCCAATGATGCCAGTAGATTTTATCACGATTTAAATCCCTTAGGAGCCATAAAAAGCTATCTAGAGGGTCTTCGAGCTCTTCATGGTTAATAAATTCAGCGGTGAGGAAGAGAGCACGATCTTCAGTAAGAGCAAAATTACCAAGTCGAAGATAATTAAGGTGCAGTCCTTGATGACGCAGAGCATGTAGAATTCTGAGTGCTGAGCGAATGATAAGGTATTGATCTTTTGAATTCAGTGGAGGTGATGGAAGGCTAGCAGAAGAGGTATTTAAATTAAGAATAATATGATAGCCAATATCATCTTCTGCGCGTCCTGCAATAGTGGGTAATTCTGGGATGAGTCCACCAAGAGAGGTCCATCGTTCACTTTCCTGAAGATGGAGTTTTGGTACAGTATGGTGAGCTGTTCGTTTTAAAAAAGTGCGTGCAAGCTGACCTTTTCCAAGGAGAAGACGTCGGGTCGGCAGTTGTATCGATGTTGTGTTCCAGGAGAAGAAACCTGCGCCATAAGAGATATTTTCAAAGCCTTGCCAGTTATGGTCGTGAAGACGGATATCACTGCAAGGAAAGAAAGTGCCTGCAAGTGATAGAGAACGACGCTGAGCAATAAAAAAACGAAAAGTTTCGGCTCCCTCCGTGTATTCTCCTGCTAGTTGAAGATCATAGAGGGGAGTTAATAACTCATGTCGTGGAGGAAGTTCTTGGTTCGTTGTTAAGAGTAGAAAGTGAAAGCGTCGTGCCAGTTCACCAATAGCAGCTACGAGGAGAGGGCCATCTTGACTTGTCCATTCATTCCATGGCTGGCGGTGAAACCAAATGGCATCAAAAAAATCATAAGGAACGGCAGAAGCTGACTGTAACTGGAAATTTCCTTGAGTAAATCCTATAGGGGGTTGGCCTGAAGTAAGAAAACCCGAGTGTTGTAAATTGTTTCCAAGGGTAATTAGAGAAGGGTTTCTTTCTATAGCTCCCATACGTATCATGCGACTAAGAAGAAGTGCATTCATACCAAATTTAGAGCCGATCTCCATTAAAGAGCTTATTTTTCTAGGAAAGAGAAGGGATGATTGCCAAGCACTACAGGCTGCAATGTTTTTAGGATAAGCTCCCAGTTGGTGGAGAACTTTAGGATCTCTGTTTTCGCCAGGAACGCCAATGCTTTGAAGCCATTGGCGATAAAAATCGATTTTTTCAACAAGACCGAGTTTGAGAAAGTGATTCCATCCTTCAAGTTTTTTTAGGAGGTTTTCATGCAGGACTTCGTGCTGGAGACGTTGTGTTTCTACTAAACTCGAATTAACAATGGTAAATTGAGCTTCAATTTGCTGACAAATGGTCGTTAGTTGATTTACTAATGATTCCAGTTCTTTTTCTTGATGAGATGGAGGGGCATCTCCTCGAGCATAACGAAGTTTTTTTAACGCTTCTCGAGATTGGATCAGTTGTTCGCGAGCAGGGCTGATGAGCTTGTTCCAGTCTCCTCCTGCCTGATTTAAAAGGTCATTAATATTCATTTTCAGTTTAGTTTGAACACGCTATGAGAAAATTATTATCGCAAAATTGACGGAGGCGAATAACAGACCAAGAGGGTTGATTGCCAAGAAGAATAAAGGGTTTGTTGAATGCTGCTGCCACGGGTGCTACTCCTGAATCAAGGGATATAACTTGAGTTAACTCATCCCGGGCCAGTAGCTGAGGAAGTGGAAGCGAGGGAATCGATGTGCCTAAGTTTTTCATAAATCGAATTTCTTCAGGATCAATAGGAATTCGAGAGGCGTAGTAAAAATTAGGACATGATGAGAGCAAGGTCATCAATTCTTCTTTAAAGGTGCTTAATCCTAGGATTTGACCATTTTGGAGACGATCTGCCTGAAAAAGTGTTATTCCGATAAAAAGAAAAGAAGGATCTCTCTTTTGTTTGCACATCAAGGAACGATTGGCGACATTAATAAGGAAGCGGTTTGCTAGCCACCAGCCTCGTTCTGGCTTGGGAACATTTCCCACAGGATATTCTTGAAGAAAAATATTTTTCATGGCTGGCAGTTCAGCCAGAAATTCTTGAGGAATTGGAAAGTTGGTACGAAGGAGAAGAAAACGTGAAAACCCATCGCAAGGGACTGTTTTTACGATGAGGCAGCGTTTTCCTAAAGAAGTAAAGAGTTCTTCAGCATCACGAGAAAGATTGACGCTAATAATAAGATCATAGCTTTCTAAGGGGGAAGGGGAAAGGGTGCGGTATTTTTCCACCTCTTCTTGAGAAGCCCCTGCTTTTGACCATTCGAAGAGAGTACGTGTTATAGGAGGAGGGATTAAGAGCTCGAGCTGATTGCCTGTGACTTGAAGTTTATCCCAGAGAGAGTGTATCAATTCTTCAGCAAAACCTCGCTCAGGAGAATGAGGCTGATAGAGATCAAGAGTAAGGAGGATTTTCATAAGGTTTTTAGGTAGGCGTTCAGATCCCTCTCCTTTAGAGGAAGGATCCGAACCAAATCATCAGACTGCGAAGTAGTAGTGTAAATAGAATAGATAATTTTTTTACTGTTTCGCAGTAAGTTTAAGTTGAAACCAATTGCCGAAGGCAACAAAATAAACTCGTTACCCTTTACTCGTTACTCTTTACTTGTCTGTAGCTAAGTTAGGTGCCCAACAAAAATAAAAATCCTTTTAAAAATTGTTCATTCTCGAACAGACTCTAATTATGCTAACAGCTCACTCAATAGATCATGAATTAAAAGTCATTTGGCATTTTGATGATGGTGTTTCAACAGATTTAGCAGAATTTGAAAAATTGACGGCTATTGATAAGGTAACGCTCTTGCAGGATGCATTCTATTATATGATTGGAGAAAAGAAAGTGCCTCTTCTAGAATGGCGTTCTTTTCTATCTTCTTTGCAAATATTATTAGATAACAAGGTCAAACTTCATTTTATCTGCACGAGTAAGAAAATTTACCAATGGTTGAATATGCTTGGGTTTTCATTATTGGGAGAAGTTATGTGCGATCCAACTTTTGTTCCACCAGAAAATAACCTGCATGAGAGCAGCGGAAAAGCACCAATTCCTCAACCTCGAGAAGTTGGTGTGATGATGTTTTAAAACATGAATAACAATGTTGCTAGTCAGAATCGGCTTGCGAGCATAAGCGAGCAAGTCAACTGTGAACTAACTATTCGACCAACTGATCTAATAGTTAAGATGTTTGATACGCGTATTGAAATGATTAAAGCGCTCATTCCAGAAAATAGTATTCTTTGTGAACTCGGTGTCTTTAAGGGTGATTTTGCTTCTGAGTTATACAAATTAAATCCCAAGCATCTTTATCTTTGTGATTTGTGGCCTAATGCTCCTCTTTATAGTGGCAATGAAGATGGTCGCCATGGAGAATTCTATAATGGAGTGGATTTGTACGAACATGTTTCTTGCCGGTTTTATGATAACCTCAATATATCTATCTACCGTGAATGTTCCGATACGTTTATTAAAAAATTACCCGATGCTTTTTTAGATGGGGTCTACATTGATGCTAACCATTCTTATGATGCTGTAAAATCAGATTTAAATGCTATCTTTCCAAAAATGAAATACGGAGGGGTTATCATGGGACATGACTATGAATGCAATCCAGCAAAGGCTTCTGAACTTTTTGAGACAGGTGTAAAACAAGCTGTTGATGAATTTTGTAAGGAAAGAAATTTAGAAATTAATGCGAAGGCCAATGATGGATGCGTGAGTTTTGCTATTTTCTCTTCAATACGATAATCAACGCTTCCTTAGCTTGAATAAAGCTATTGGGTGAATTTTTCCGAAGAAAATAATGCTGTGATGATGTTGGTATTTTAGTTGTCGAAAATTGACCGGAATGAGAGGGTGTAATGGAAAAGAGTTCGTAGCCTTGCTTTTCATTCTCTTGAAGAAGAGACTCGAGTTCTTGGCACAGGAGATCATAGTTTACACTTGCTCCCTGTTTTTCTAAAGTCTGTCGTTGAATAAAAATTTTTGGTAGTTTAATTTTTCCATAACACATCCACCGAATACCCAATGAAGAGTATTCTTGCTTCTCACGTGGATAGGGAAGATGGATAACCCGCCATGGTAATGTTCCTGTTTCTTCTATGATTATTTCTGAATCGACTAATTCTGGGTTGTGCATCCCTAATCTTTATCTCAAAACAATGCGTTATATCAAGTCACTCATAACAATTCCTCCTTGGAGGGTCATCGCAAAGATGGGGCTTATTCTGTTATCCTCCCTGATTTTATCAGGTTGTGGTCCCGAAGCACTTTATTCTAATCTTTCAGAAACTGATGCTAATACCATGATGGGACTGTTGCTCTCGCGCAATATTGAGGCAGTGAAGATGGGGCAGAAGGGATTGTTTACTATTTCAGTGCCTCGTCACCAGTTTGCGGCCGCTACAGATCTTTTAAAATGGTATGGCATTCCGGGTGAAAAGTTCAGTGGTATTGGCGAGGTCTTTAAAAAAACAGGAATTGTTTCTTCTCCTAGTGAGGAGAAAATCCGTTTTATGTATGCCTTGAGTCAAGAGATCGCAGAGACACTGAGCCACTTTGATGGGGTGCTTATTGCCAGAGTTTCGTTAGTATTGCCAAAAAACGATCCTTATACAGAAACATTAACGCCATCATCGGCTTCCGTTTTTCTAAAATTTCGTCCAGGGCTTGTCCCTCCTACTTTAATTCCACAAATTAAGACGCTTGTCATGAAAAGTGTGGAAGGGCTCAATTACGATAATATTTCTGTCGTCATTGCACAATCAGAGAGCATCGATTACTACTACCCCTTGAATACCTCTCAACGTGATTATGCTTCTTTCTTTGGAGTCAAGATTCCTAAGAGTGCTTTGTGGAAGATTGTATTCATCATGGTTGGCATGATTCTTTTAACGAGTGCTCTTATTTTAGGTGGTTTTTTTGCGAAACAATTTCTAGTCGATCATTGGCAGCACACGTCCTATTTTCAAAAGACCAAGGGAACTCAAGAAATAGGAAAAACGGTTGTCGTCACGCCCTCGACTGCTCCACAAGTAACTATTCCTCCAGAGCAAATAGCTTCTTCATCGCCAGTAACAGCTGTTCCTCCAGAGAGCTAAATGAATCATTCATTAACTATCGAAGAAAATCTCGTGCGAGCATGCCTTGCAGGAGAAAGTTCTGGAGCTCTTCTGGAGCAGTGGATTTATTGGAATAATTCTCCTTCACGCCATGTGCCTCTGAAGACCTTGTTATCCTTTTTTCCTGAATCTCTCTACCGTTTATTACCAGAGGATTTTCGTGTGAGAAGAAAAATTGATACTATTTTGAGATCAAAACTCTCTTGGCATGAGGCTGTTTCTTGGGCGCCTCAAGATCCACTTTTTGAAATAGGATTACTTGCGCCAGTAAAATTTGAGCGACTAGCACTTTTAAGTGCAGCTCTTATCATGCGTCAATCCATCTCCCAAGTGATTGATGGGTCTACTGTTCGAAGACTTCGCCAGGAAATAGGAGGCGATATTTTAGAATTTGCCCTCTTAAGTAGTTGGCCACTGCATCATGATCTGGTTCCAGATGGAGTGCCTTCTCAGGATATTGTTGCATCTATTCAGCAGAAAGCGATTACTGTTGTTGAAGATGCTTTTTCAGGAAAAGAAAAAGCCATTCAAGTGCGTATTGCTAGTAAGCTGCCAGGATGTTTTGCTAAGGGATGGCTAGAGGGGTCTGTCCCTTTGGCTGAGGAGTCGGGAAAACTTCTTTTAGGAGTTTGGAAAGAAGCTTCATCGTGGCTTTGAGAATGCCAATATAACTGAAAGTGCAGGAAAGTAACTACAAAGAAACACAAAGAAGCACAAAAGAAAATCACCGATAGAGACAGGCGGTGGAACATGTGTTCATGATCACTACGGGCCGTACCTTCAACAGATTATCATGAAGGCCTTGCCCTTGCCTCCAAGCTTGAAAAAATCACCAAGAGGTTGAAAAAAAGAAGGGCAGGCCATAACTTACTTTTGCGATTTAGAAATCATAAAAATGGGTGCTGAGATTTTTGTCTGCTAATCATGGCAATTTTACTAACCTCTCTCATTTCGAAGAAATGAAGAGAGGTTGCTACCTTACTGCCTTTTTGAATCGTTTGTACTGGAAGGAATGCAATGGATGACCTCGCCTAAATGAAACATGCGCATCGTGGAGGCAGCTATTTTTTAAAATCATTTGACACTAGATTGTTTTGTGCTTAAACACGGGAGGGGCATTTTTAAAAGCCACGATTGTTTCTATTAAAATCATGAAAATATTTATCTCTCTCGGCATAGTCGGATTAACCTTCCTAGCTTCTACTGGACTTTATGCAGAAGACGCTCAAATCAAGCTCAAGGATCAAAGGCACAATGGTCAGCTATCGTCTGCAGGATTAAGTTCTCAATTGAGTTTTATGCCCCAGTTGATGATGAACCCTACAACACTTGAAGAAACAGAGGAAGCTATTGAAGAATTGGTCAATGAAATAACAGGAGCCGTCCAGACCACCTCCCCCAAAAAGGTAACAGGGCAGAAAAATGTGGAGTATTTGGGATTAAAGCGTGGATTTTTTACTGAGAGTCCTGAACGGTTGAGAGGAGCAAGAGTTGTAAGTCCTGTTACTGAATCCAGTTACCTCGAAAATACAGGGGGAGAGGAAAGTATTGCAGTTTCTTCATTGATTCCTACAACAACGGACGTTGTTGCTAGTCTTCACCAGGATCAGACGATTTCAAGCGCAACTTCTATTGAAGCACAATTAGAGAGTGAGATTAACGATATTATTCTTCCTCCCCTCACTCTTGAGGATTTTAGGATTGCAGCAGGAACATACCCGGATGCCGCTCGATTAATTCTTGTTGAAGAAGGAGAGAGTGTTTTCATCCAAGCTCGAGACGATGAGCCAGGAGATGTTGATGGAAATAATCGTGAAAACAAAAAGATTATTGATGCGCTTAAAAAAATTGTTCCATTAGGAGGTGCCGATGATCTTTTGCAATATAATAATATAACCCCTGATAGTGATGTTAAACCATTAACTGGTGAAAGACTTCGTGATATTATTGAAAGAATTGATGAACCTGTTAGAACTTCAGAGCTTGGGCAAGGAAAAGGGCTAGGAAGAAGGCCTGTTTTAAAAAGAGGAGGGATTCGGAAGGAATCATTGACTTTTGAGGCAGGGATAGCAAACCTTGATAAGGATAGTGATGATGATAGTGATAGTGGTAGTGATAGTGGTAGTGATAGTGAATGGGCAAAAGCTGTTGCTCTGAGGAAAAAGAGAGTTATTGCAGCTAAAACTAATGAACTTATTAATGAAGCCATTGTAGTTGAGTCTCAAGTTAAACAAGTCGCAGAAGAAGCTGCTCATGAAGCTGCAAAAACTATGAGTAACTATGAAATTGCATTAGCTAATGAAGTTAAATCAGTTAATGAAGCTGCTGCTAAAAACTCTTATGTTACAGCCACTGAAGCAAGTCTTAAGCTTGCAAATGATAAATTAGCGCAATCTTCTCCTATAGAGCATACTGCTGCTCAAGCAGCTGTTGATATTGCTGCCAAGGCAGCATCTCTTGCTCAGAAGGATGCTGCAGAAGCGACTGCTCGGGCAACTAAGGATCATGACATTGCTAGAGAGATTAAACTTAAAGCTGATGCTGCTTCAGCAGAAGCAATGACAAAGCTTAATTTTTTTAAAAAAGCTCAAGCTGATGCGGATCAGGTTTTGATATCGTTTTGTCCTATAAATAAGCGAATTGCTCAAGCCGAAGCTGGTATAAATCGAGCTCATGCAAAGCTTAAACCACTTGAAGAGGAAAGAGATACCTTGCCCTTCTGGAGTTTGACTGCTAGGGATAAGATGGATAAAATGATCGTTATTGCTAAGGAAAAGGTTGCTAAAGCAACTAAAAGTCTTAATGAAGAAATTGCTAGAGCAGAAAGATTGGTCCATCTTGCTAGTCCTTCTAAAATTACTCAGTCCAAAACCCTTAAAACAGGATCGTCTAAGATAGATCAAGAAGCTCAAGCTGCAGAAATTAGAGCAAAAAAAATTGCAGAAATTAATAGAATTGCTAGCTTAACGGATGCTGAGAAAGAAGCTGGATTTAAAGCTGATCTTGCTGTCAATGTAGAGCTTAAAGCAATGCAAGCTTTTGAAGAGGCGGCTGTTGAAGCTGCTAGAATGGGTGGCATCTATGCTGAAGCTACAGAGGCTGCAATGAAAAAGGTTGCTAGAGCAAGTGTCAAGATGAGTAATGTATTAGATACTGATACTGAGCTAGCAGCAGCTAAGACTACTATGAAAGCGACTATTAAAGAAATCTATGCTAAGGAAGCAAAGGACAATTTTGATCTTGCCGCTGAAAAAGAAGCTGATATGGCTGAAGAGTTTCTTATTGCAGAAGCACTTGCTGATCGAGCTGTTTTGAGTGCTGGATCTTCTGCTCATAGAGTAACTATGGCAGAGATTGCCAAAATAGAGGCACTTCATGCACTTCAAGTTGCTCAGAATCATAGAGATTCTTTATCCGTTCTAAATTTCTCTGTAAGGGTCGAAGCAGAAAAAACTGTTGCTGCTGCTCAAAAAGAAGTTGATAGAACCAGTAAGGTGGCTCAAGTTGAAGGGGAAAGGAGTAAAAGAGAAGCTTCTACAGCTGCAGTCAATGGAAAAGTTATTGCTAAAAAATCTCTTATTACTGCGATGGAGTTTGTTGAAAATATTGAACAAGCTGAAGCGATCAGAATTGCTAATCTGGCAGAGGAGGAAAGAAATGCTGAAGATTTTAAAGCGGAAGCTGCAAGAGAAGAGAAGGAGGCTAGAAAAAAAGCTGTTATTGCTGAGGAAGCAGCAGATGATGTTTCTATTTTATATGACCAATCGAGAAAGTATAAAAAGGATACTACTGATCAAGTTCAAAATACAGTTCGGGCAGCTAATGATGGGAAGGCTGGCTATGCAGCTGAATTTGGAGAGCGTTTAGCAGGAATGGGAAGTATATTTTATAATAGTCCAGTTACGATACCAGTTGGGGCTGTGGTGCAGGGAGTGGGTATGAGTATTCAAGGAGGTGCCAACTTGTTTATGATGAAAAAAAAGCAAGAGGCGGCTCAAGCTGTTCATAACAGTGCTAATGCTACAAGAGATATTATTTCTACTCAAGCAACTAAGATAGAAGCAGTCGAGTTTGCAGTTTCTCAAGCAGAAGCTTTTCATACTGCTCAGATAATTAATGATGAAGCTTCTAAAATCATTAGTCCTGAAGCCCATAAAGCCGCTCAATCTCTCGCACTAGCCAGAATAACCAAACTTTCTGCTATTGTGAGAGTGGTTCAAGTTGAATTAAGCGAGGCGCTTGAAGAGGTGAAAAATGTTGAAACTGCCAAAAATACGAGATCATTTTGGAGTGTGATGGCTATGACGGAAGCAACGAAGGCTATCGAAAAGGCTTATGCTAAAGTTGACAGTTTTACTAGAATTTCTCAAGTTTTAGAAGATCGTCTTAATCAGTCTATAGAAGCTGTTGAAATTGAAAAAGAGAGAGTCAAAAGAATAGCTAGAAATCCGGAAACTGTTTTGGTTCAAGCTACTGAAAATTTAAAGATTGCTCAAAAAGTTAGAGAAACTCATTCGACTCCTGAGACAGAATCTGCTTGGGTTGAAGCTGCTCAAACTGTTTTTACTGCTTGGTCTGAAATTGCAGGAATTAAAAAAGTTGCTTTATTTAAAGCTTCTGAAGCAGATAAGACTTCTCTCAATCAGGAGATTCAGATTGCTGAAATGAAAAAAAGTTTTTTTGCTGCAGAAGTTGCTTTTGCTCAAGCGTATGCCGTGTTAATTGATGCTAATACAACTAAGAATATTAGAAAAGAAGTTTCAAATGAAGTGACTGAATCGGCGTGGTTTGAATCATCTCAAGTTGCTGCATTAGCTTGGGAATCAGTTGTTAAAGCTAAAAAAGCTGCTTGTGCTATGGCTTCTGAAGTAGAAAAACCTTCCTTAATGCAAGAGATAAAGAAAGCTGAAAATGTAAGAGCTAAATTGGTGTCTGATGTTGCTGAGGCTACTGCTAACATAGCAAGTCTTAATTTTGGAAAAATTAATAATGAAAAATATACAACAGATTTTACTCGGAACAAGACAGCTCATTTAGTTGCAACAGATTGGGAAGAGGTAGCCAAAGCGAAAAGAGCTGTTTTATCAATGGGGGGAAACAGACAGGAAAGTATTCAAAGGCTAACAATTGATATGCATAAAGCAGAGGATCAAAAAGTTAAATTTGAAGAAATGGCTGCTAAGACAAAAAATGGGTAAGAGATTTTCATATTAATATATCAAAACCATGAAAACAATATTCTCTATCGGCATAGCTGGATTAACCTTCTTCGCTTCCACAGAACTTTATGCGGAAGATGCTCAAATTAGACTCAAGGATCAAAGGCAAAATGGTCAGCTATCGTCTGTAGGATTAAGCGCTCAATTGGGCTTTATGCCCCAGTTGATGATGAATCTTGCAACGCTTGGAGAAACAGAGCAAGCCGTTGAAAAATTAATCGTTGGAGAAACAGCAGCCGTTCAGCCCGCCTCCCTCAAAAAGTTAAGGGGGCACCAAGAAGAGGAGTATTTGGGATTGAAGCATGGATTTCTTACTGAGAGTTCTGAACGGTTGCGAGAAGCAAGAATTGTAAGTCCTGTTACTGAATTCAGTCACCTAGAAAACACAGTAGGAGAGGAAAGTATTGCAGCTTCTTTATTGAGTCCTACAACAACGGATGTTGTTGCTAGTTGTGACCAGCATCAGAAGGCTTCTAGTACAGCTTGTATTGAAGAACAAAAGGAAAGTGAAATTGACAATGAGCTTCTTCCTCCTCTTACTCTTAAGGATTTTAGAGGTGCTGTTGTCGCTTATCCAGAGGCAGCCCGATTAATTCTTGTTGAGGAAGGAAAAAGTGTTTCCATTCAAGCTCAGGATGATGAGCCAGGAGATGCTGATAGAAATAACTGTGAAAACAAAAAGATTATTGACGCGTTAAAAAAAATCATTCCATTAGGAGTTGCTGATGATTTTTTGCAATATAATAACACAACCTTTGACAGTGATATAAAACCTTTAACTGGTGAAAGACTTCGTAATATTATTGAAGGACTTGATCAAAAGTCAATAACGTTAACAAGAGGGACGGATCTTCTTCAAGAAGAAGCTCTCACTCAGTTTAGCCCCTATTTTGATTCTATAAGAAAAGAAGCAGGAATAGTAACCGGTTTACGTGGTAGAGGGAATAGAATTATTGAAGCAGTAAAATCAGCTGATAAACAGAGAACTGATAGGGATATACTCATTATTCAACATGAGAAAGAATTTAATGAAAGCGAGTGGGCAAAAGCTGTTGCTCATAAGGAGAAAGCAGAGGCTGCTATCGCTCAAGTTAAACAACTAAATAATAATGAAATTATTAATAAGGCTATTGCAATTGAATCTCAAGCTCGACAAGCTACTGAGGAGGCTGCTAAAGAGGTTGCTAGAAAAAAGGGTATTTATGAGGTTGCAGCGGACAATGAAGCTAAAGCAGTAGCAGAAGTTGCTCAGAAGAAGTCTCATATGGCAGCTACTGCTGAAATTCTTAAGAGTGCACTTGATAACTTATCACAAGTTTCATCTGGGGAGCGTGTTGCAGCTCAAAAGGCCGTTGATATTGCCATTAAGGTTGATTCTCAAGCTATAAAAGATGCGAACGAAGCAGCTGTCCAGGCGGCTAAACATCATGATTTTGCTAAAGATGCCAAGCAGAGGTCTGATGCTGCAGCAGCTAAAGCAATAACGATGGAAGAAGCTTTTAACAAAGCTCAAGCTAATACTGATCAGGTTTTGATATCTGTTTGTTCTATTAATGAACGAATTATTAGGGCTAAATCGGATAAGACTCAGGCTGATAAAGCTCTTAAGACACTCGAAGAAACAAGAGCTGCTTTGCCGTTTTGGAATTTACCAGCTAAAGATAAGGCTGATCAAGCCATAATAACTGCTAAGGAAAAAATTGCTAGAACCACTAAAGTTCTCGATGAAGAGATTGCTAGGTCCCAAAGACTTGCTTCTCTTACTAGTTTTAATGAATGTACTCCGTCAAAAGCTATTAAAATGGACTTAACTAAAAATGAGGCGGATGAGGTTGTTAGTGAAGCTCAAAAAGAAATCGATAGAACGAGCAAGGCTATTTCTATCAAGGA
This sequence comes from Chthoniobacterales bacterium, assembly GCA_035287205.1. GTDB lineage: Bacteria > Verrucomicrobiota > Verrucomicrobiia > Chthoniobacterales > UBA6821 > CAIWMF01. The sequence continues at coordinate 25,791 of DATEBV010000278.1, forward strand.
AGAAAAGAGTGAAAGAGAAGCTGATCAAGCAGAGGTTGATACACTTGCTAAAAGTACTAAGATTTTTGATTTTAATTCCATAAGAGAAGAAATGGGAGTAGTCACTAGTTTGCGTGGTAGAGGTAGTAGAGTTATTGAAGTAATGAAATCACTTGATAAGCAGAGAGCTAGTAGGAATGCTCTCATTATTCAACAGGAGAAAGAATGTAATGAAAGTGAGTGGATGAAAGCTGTTGCTCATAAGGAAAAAGCAGAAACAGCTTCTGTTAAAGTGAATCAACTCATGAATAATGAAATTGTTAATAAGGCTATTGCACTTGAATCTCAAGCCAAACAAGCTGCCGATGAAGCAGCTAACGACGCTGCAAAAAAAATGAGTGTTTATGAGGTTGCAGCAGCTAATGAGGCGAAAGCAGCAGCAGAAGTTGCTCTTAAAAAATCTTATATGGAGGCTACTGCTGAAAGTCTTAAGATTGCCACTAATAAATTATCGCAAGTTTCACCTGTAGAGCTTGCTTCAGCTCAAGCTGCTGTTGATCTTACTACTAAAAAAGCATCTCTTGCAATGAAAGATACAGAGGAAGCAACTGCCAAGGCAGCTAAGCATCGCGATTTTGCTAAAGAGGCCAAGCTTAGAGCCGATATTGCGACAGTTAAAGCAAAGACAATGCTCGATGCTTTTAAAAAAGCTCAAGCCGACGTTGATCAATCTTTGACATCGTCATGTACTATTGCTGAACGAGTTACTACGGCTGAAGCCGAGAGAGCTGAAGCTGATAAGACGCTCAAGGAACTTGAAGAGTCGAAGGCAGTTGTACCTTTCTGGAATTTAGCTGCTAAGAGCAAGATAGATCAAACTATTGTAGTGGCAAAGGAAGAAATTGCTAGAACTACTAAAGTTCTCAATGAAGAGATTGCTAGGGCAGAAAGACTAGCTCATTTTACGAGTCTTACTGAACTTACTCAGTTTAAAGATGCTAAAATAGAAGTTCTTAAGACCAATCGAGAAGCTCAAGATACAGAAATTAGAGCAAAAAAGATTGCGGAAGTTAATAGACTTGCTAGCTTAACAGATGCTGAAAAAGAGGCTGAAGCTAAGGCAGACGAAGCTGTCAATGCTGAATTAAAAGCAAAAAAAGCTTTTGAAGTGGCTGTTGATGAGGCTTTTAGAATGGCTGATATCTATACTGAGGCTACTGAGGCCGCAGTAAAAAAATCGACTCGAGCAAGTATAAAGATGAGTAATGCATTAGCTAATAATGCTGAGATAGAGGCAGCTAAGACAGTTACTAAAGCAACGACTAAGGAAATTTATGCAGCGAAAGCAAAAGAAGATTTTGATCTTGCTTCTGAAAGAGAAGCTGACATGGCGGAGGCATATATCTATGCAGAGTCAGCTGCTGATCGAGCCGTCTTTTTTGTGGGATCTTCTGTTAATAGAGTAACTATGGCAGAGATTGCCAAAATAGAGGCACTTCACGCATTTCAAGTTGCTCAGAACCATAGAGATTCTTTATCGGTATTAAATTTTTCTGCTAGGACGGAAGTGGAGAAATATGTAGAAGTTGCTCAAAAAGAATTTGATAGAACAACTATAGCCGCTCAGTGTGAAGTGGAAAGAAGAAAAAGAGAGGTTGCTAGGGCTACAGTTGATGACATTGCAAAAAATGCTAAGGCTGCTAATTTACTTAAAGTAGAAGTTGAAGCTGCTGAGGCTAAAATTTCTAAGAATGTCATTGAGGGCAAGGATGTAACAACTGCTGCTGTTAGTGCTGCAGTTTATGCCAATGCAGCTGCTGAAAAAGCTATTGCTAAAAAAGCCCTGATGACTGCTATGGAACTTACTGAAAGTATTCAACATAAGGAAGCCATCAGAGTGGTTAGCCTGACGCAAACTCAGAAAGAAGTGGAACGTATTAATGCAGAAGCAGGCAAGGCAGAAATGGAAGTTAGAAAAAAAGCTGCTATTGTTCAGAAAATTGCTAATGATACCTCTATTTTATACAATCAAGTATTAATACATAAAACTGATGCTATTCATCAAGTACAAAATACTATTCAGGAAGCTGATGGTACTATAGCTGCTCAAGTTGCTAGCTTTGGAGCTAGTGTTGCATCAGTAGGGAGTAGTGGCTCGTTGGATCCGGTGTCATTAGCTTTTTTGGGGGTCGGAAAGGCTGTTCAAGGAGGAGCTAGTTTATTTATCATGCAGAAAAAACAGGAGGCTTCGCAAGCAGTTAATAACAGGGCTAATGTTACAAGGGCTATTATTGCAGCACAAACAGCCAAAGTACTAGCTGTTCAAGATGCAATAGCTCAAAAAGAAGCTATCCATGCTATTCAGATTATGAGTGATGCAGCATCAAGACTTATTTGTCCTGAAGCACGTAGAGCAGCTTTGTCTCTCGCCATGGTTTCTATCACAAAATTGGATGCTGTTGTTAAAATTATTAAAGCGGAATTAAATGAGGCATGTGAGGAGGTTACACTTGCTGAAATATCTAAAAATGAAGTGCCGTTTTGGAATACGACCGCTCTAATAGAAGCTGATAAGGTTATCAAAAGGGCTTATTCTAAAGTTGTAAGCTTTACTAGGATTTCTCAAATTTTAGAATCTCATCTTACTAATGCTCTAGAGGTTATTGAAAGTAAAAAAGAGAGAGACAACAGAATAACTCAAGATATAGAATCTATTTTAGATCAAGCTAAAGAAAATTTAAAAACAGCTCGGGCTGCTAGGAATTCTAAATCGAATGAAATAACAGAATCTGCTTGGGAACATGCTGCTGAAGCAGTTTTCGCTGGTTGGTCTGAAGTTTTAGAAGTCAAAAAAATTATGTTACTTATTTCACCTGAAATAGATAAAACTTATTTGATTCAAGAGATTCAACAAGCTGAGACACAAAAATCTTTAGCAGTTGCAGAAGTTAGTTGGGCTAAAGCTTATGTAGCATTGCTCGATGCTAATGTTACTAAGGCAATTAGGAAAGAAGTTTTTCAAGAGCTTACTGAGGCTCAATGGTCTGAAGCATCCCAAACTGCTGCAAGATATTGGCTAATAGCGATAGAGGCTAAAAAAGCTGCTTTAGCATTGGTTTCTGAGGAAGATAACTCATCTTTGACTATTGAGATTAAGGAAGCTGAGTTTATAAGAGCTAAATTAGTTGCTGATATTGCAGAGGCTAATGCTAGTATGTTGAGCCATACATATAAAAGTATTAAGAATGATAAATACACAACTGATTTTACTCGACAGAGAACGGCTTTCTTAACTGCAGCGGCATGGGAAGAAACGGTCAAACTTAAAAAGGAAGCTTTGGCAATAGCATCTAAAGAGGAGAGTATTGAGTTAACGATTGATGTCTGTAAGGCTGAGGTTAGAAAGGGTGAATTTGAAGATGAAGCTGCTAGAGCAAAAAGAGGATAAGTAGGCATTCAGTCGTCGCTACGCGGCGACTGAAGTAAAAGAAGAAATTCACCACAAAGAATCACAAAAGAAGAAGTAAAGAGTGAAGAGTAAAATCAACTTAAACTTTATATTCGGCCTGTTGGCCGAATAATTACCAAATTATGAACAACACATTCCAAACTCACCTCAAAGCTAAAAGTATCCTAATTTTAGGATGCCTTACCACTTTTCATGGTTTTTCTTGTTTGCTTGCGCAGACAGAGTCAACTATTGTTATTAATTCTCAACCAGGAATTATCCAATCTGGTGTTGTTCCTAGTATGCAGATGAATCCTTCTGTGGAGACGGTAGAGGAAGAAGTCGCAGGAAGTTTACTCAAAAGATTGAGTGGCGAAACAAAAGTAGCTTCCAATGTAATGGAAGGAGGAGAAGCTGCTAGTGTTGACCAAGTCGAGTCATTGGGAGGCTTCTCTGTTGATTCTAGTAGTCATGAGGAAACAGAAGAAAGTGTCATTATCCCTCCTGATGAATTAGCTGCTGCAATACAAGTTGTTTTAGAAACTCATGTTGCTCAGTCTGTAAAAGAAAAAGTTCTTGATAAAGTTGCTGAGAGGTTGAAGATCACTAGTATAAAAAGGAGTGAACTTGAAGAAGTAAAAAATGAAATGGAGAAGGATGCTGCTTATTTTAATAACGATGCTAGGGCAAAATCAACAGGGATTTGGACTAACCCTTTAGGCGCACCTGCTCATCAAGAAGCAAAGAATGCTGCAATTTTTGCTAAAAATACTAGTGATGAAGCGGTACTAGCCAAGAAAGAATATGACTCTCAAAACATCCAGGAGTTCATGTTTCAAGCGTCACTTGAAGCAGCAAGTCTTAGAATTGCTAATAGTAAGATGGATGCCGCGATGATCGAAAGACAAGAAGCTACCATTGCAAAGGCTTTTTCTGAAGCTAACTCTGCACGTGCTAATTTATTATATACTTGGCTCAATAATCGTATTCCAGGAGGAGCGGCAATAGCATACGGCAAGGCTAGCTATGCAGAAGGAGTTGCTCAGAATAAGTATGCTCAACTTGTTATGAATGACGCTCTGACTGATGCAACACAAAAAACTTTAGGTGCTTATGATGCATGGAAAAATAGAATTGCTACAGATATCTTAGTTGATATGGAAACCGAAAATCTTGAGAGTCACGCTAAGAAGTATGGTAGTCGTACAACTCAAACAAAGACTCACTGGGAGCATTGTAGGGCTCAGGCTATTTTAAAAGCTGATCAGGCGGCTTTGAGAGCTGCTTGGTCATGGGTGAGCCATGAGGAAAGTACTGTTACCTCTAGTTCTAGTAATAGCCAACTTAAAGAGGTAGAAAGTAATTCTAGCAGCCAAGAAATAACAGAGAAAAGTAATATTTCTTCTGAGGAATTATTAGCCGCCGCAACGCAAGTTTTCTTAGATGCTAAAACATCTCAGACTCTAAAAGAGAAGATTCTTGCTGAAGTTATGGATCAGCTTCAAGAGGTTTCCGTGAAGAGGAATGAACTCGAGAAAACAAAGGAAGAGTTAGAAAAAAATGCTGCTTATTTGAATAATGATGCTAAGGAAAAATCATCAGCTGCTTGGGCTAGTCCTCTGAATTCACAAGGTCATCAAGAAGCAAAGAAAGCTAGAGATTTTGCTAAAAGCATTAGAATGGAGGCAATAGTAGCGAATCAAGAGTATGATGCGCAAAAAATTCAGGAATTCATGCTCCAGAAGGCACTTGAAGCAACCAGGATCAGAATTGTTAATACGAAAATGGATGCAATGATGATTAAAAGACAGGAGTCTGCCATTGTAGAAGCTTTCCATGAGGTAAATCTTATTCTAGTGAAATCAAAATATGATTGGGATAGTAGCCATATTGCAATGGCGACGATGGGTCGTGCGACAGCTGGTATTAAAGAAGCAGCAGCTCAAAAAGCTTATGCTCAGCATGTTATTAATGAAGTAATGAGCGATGCTAAGCAAAATAAATCGGAGCTCTATGATTCATGGCAAAATAGGATAATAACAGATAGTTTAGTTGTTTTAGAAACAGAAGCTCTTGTCACCTCTAGTCAAGGTGATTCTGCAGCTAAACTTGAAGCTCAATGGCGTTGTTCTAGAGCTAAGGCTATTCTAGAAGCAGATAAGGCAGCTTTACGCGCAGCATGGCCTCTAGGGACAATTGTGATGATAAGGGAATCAGAAAGAGCTTCTCTATTTGGAATTTAATTACCAGCGTCATTTTATTTCTGCAAAAAAAATTACGTTGCTAATGTTGATGTAATTTACAACATATTCTGAACCTAAGTCTTAGATTTTCTATTAAGTTCTACCTTAGATTCAATTATCTTAAACTTATGAAAAAAATAATACCTTCATTCCTCCTTGCTGTTTCAGCAGGTTCAAGCGTCCTTTATGCGCAGAGTGCTAAAATAACGTTAAGCACTTCTGATTTGAGTCTGTCACAATATTCCAACATTAACGACAGTCAGCCTCAATTGATGATGAATCCTGCAACGGCTGGAAAGGGAGTAGAAACTTTAGCTGAATCATTAGGGGTTTTTGGGAAAAGAGTGGCTGCAGCTGAGATGACAAGTGGTGAACGTCAGGCCCTATCAGTGACTGCAGGAGGGTTTAAAACTACTGGGGAAAACATTGATGCGGAGGAGGATCATGATTCAGAAGCTGAAGATGGGACTTCTGTTAATAAATACCTTAAAAATGAAATAATAAATAATATCTATGCAGAATG
>DATEBV010000279.1:0-14560 GCA_035287205.1 Chthoniobacterales bacterium
CAAGGCGGATGAAAGATTTCGACGATGTGGCTGTAGGTAATGAATCATTTTATGCGGAGCAAGAAATCTGAGTCCAACGTAGTAGTTATGAGCTTTCCACAAGCCGTAATAGATTTAGTATGAAATATTCGGGTTAAGCCCCTTTCCTTCGGAGGTAGGTTCTGCGCTAGAGACGAAAGGTCTAAACAGGCTTGTTCAGTAGCTTCTCAACAAACTATTCAATATTTTCACACTACACATTCGCAGTCTAATAATTTGGTTCAAATCCTTCCTCCAAAGGAGGGGATCTCAACATTATCCCCCACTCTGGATTTATCCCTTTCATCCCTTCCATCCCTGTTAATTTCTTCTTCTTCCATCCTCTTTCATCCTTGTTGATGACTCTCCGTGAATTAGCCCTTACTAGATTGACGACTAGCAAGTGCTATCTTTTCTGTCCAAATGGCCTTTTGAGCTTTTGCTTCTTCAATCTCAGCAGGTAGTCGTTTGGATTTAACAACTTCATTCCAATCATGCTCTGCAATTTGAGCTTTGGTTTTAGCTTTTAACCAATTTTCTTCTGTCGGATTACTTTCAGCATGGGCAAATGCTGAATTTGCCTCTTGTTCAGCTGTTACAGCTTTCTTCTCATACCAAGATAGCTTTTTAGGTGATGGAGATTCGGCTTGTTTATTTGGTGTATTTTCAACTTTCTTAGCAGATGTATCGACTGATTGAGAATCTGTCTTTAAAGTAGCTGAGGCCTGATGAAGGGGGGAAAAAGTTGACGGCGCACTGACGGTAACTATTCGGCCAACTGGCCGAATAGAGACTGTAGCCTGTAGGCTATAGGCTGTAGGTTGATTAATACGCTGATTAAGATTTGAGGAATCTCCCTGGTGATTAATTGCCTCTCTAGCAGATTCTACTGAGGGGTTAAGCGAATGGTTGGGTGTAGAAGAGCTGCTTGATGCTCCACCCCCTTTTATGGGCGTTACCTCCGCAGCTGAAGGTGATTTTGGAGACAGGTTCTTAGCTGGCTCTTGAAGAGGTTTTTCTGTTGCCCCAATAACTTGCTTTCCTTCATCTGCTTTAACTTTCACTTCAGTTCCTTTCTCACCTGTTTTTTCTGCGACTAGTGCATCTGCTACTGCTTGGATTCTTTTTCCTTCATTAGACAATTGTTCAGCCTCACTCTCGTTTCCGACGGCCCTAGCTCCAGCTGCTTGTTTATACTGATCTGCAGCTCTCTCTGATATTGCAGCGACCTCTCGATAGCCTGCTGCGAGCTGCATTTTCCCCGCTTCTTCTGCTTCAATCGCTTTTGCTTGATAATCTGCCACAGCTTGAAGAGACTTTCCTGCTAACTCCCAACTTACTCCCTCACTCTCCTTTCCTACGACCTTAGTTGTAATTGATTTTTTAATCTGATCTACGGCTCTTTGTGATATTGCTATTACCTCTTTATAGCCTGCAGCAAGCGTTGCTTTTCCTGCTTCTTCTGCTGTGATTGCTTTTACTTGGTAATCTGCCACAGCTTGGAGGGACTTAACTACCAACTCCCAACTAACCCCTTCATTCTTTTTTCCTGAAGCCAAGGCTAAAGCTGATTGTTTCCACTGATCTGCGATTTGTTCTAATGTTGCGGCAATCTCTCTATAGCCTGCTACAAGCTGTATTTTACCTGCTTCTTGCGCTTCAATCGCTTTTACTTCATACTCTGCCTTCGATTGAAGAGACTTACCTGCATGACGCCAACTCAGACTCTCAGCTCCTTTCCATTCAGCAATAGTCTGCGCTGATTGTTTATACTGTTCTGCAGCTCTCTGATATGTAACAGCGATCTCTCGATAGCTAACGGCTAGTGCCTCTTTCTTTATTTGCCTTGCTTCCATTGCTTTTACTTGGCAACCTTTCTGAGAACCAAAGGAGTTGCTTGCTAAATTCCAACTTTCACCTTCTTCTTGTTTTCCGTCAGCGAAAGATTGGGCTTGTTGTATTGCACATTCTAAAGTTCTTTGTACTGTTTCTAAGACTACCCTGTAACCTTCTGCTAGGATGGTTTCTCCTGCTTCTTGTGCTTCACATGCTTTTACTTGATAGTCTGCCTGACTTCTGAGCTCTACACCTACTGAAAACCAGCTCTCAGCCTCTGCGTTTCTTAGGGAGTAAATTTTGGCTGCTTGTTTCAAATGCTTTGCTGCTTTTTGGAATGTTTTAATAGCCTCTCTATAACCTGCTGCGAGAGCTAATTTTCCAGCCTCTTGCGCTTCAATTGCTTTTACTTCGTAGTCTGCCTGTTCTGTAAGAACAAGACCCACCGCGCCCCAAAAATCACCTTCTCTTTCTTTTCCTGCAGCATGAGTTAAAGCTGATTTTTCTCGCTGATCTGCAGCACTCTGGAATGTCATTGCAGCCTCTCGATAACCTGCTGCAAGCTGTGTTTTTCCTGCTTCTTGCGCTTCAATTGCTTTTACTTGATAGTATGCTTTTTTTTGGAGATTGCTTCCCACCCAACCCCAACTACTTCCCTCTCTCTCTTTTCCTGCGGCAGAAGCTAAAGCTTCTTGTTTACGCTGCTCTGCAACTTGTTGGTATGTTTCTGCAGCCTCCCTATAGCCTGCTGCGAGTATTGTTTTACCAGCTTCTTGCGCTTCAATTGCTTTTACTTGGTAGTCTGCTTTAGATTGGAGAGACTGGCCTGCACTACGCCAACTGATATTCTCACACTCTTTTACTTGTCGCCAATGATCTGCAACCTGTTCAAATATTACAGTAACTTCTCTATAGCCTGCGGCAAGAGTTGCTTTGCCTGCTGTTTCTGCCTCACTTAATTTCACTTGGCACTCTGCCTTCCTTTGGAGAGACTTGCCTACTAAACTCCAACTAACACCCTCATTTCCTTTGCCTGCAGCTCTAGTTTTTACTGCTTGCTCATACTGATCTGCAGCTCTTTGAGATGTTGCTCCTGCTTCACTATAACCTACTGCAAGCTGTGTTTTGCCAGCTTTTCGCGCTTCAATTGCCTTTGCTTGGTAATCTGCTTTTGCTTGAAGGGATTTGCCTGCCAACCCCCAGTATTTTCCTACTACATACTCGTTCTCTACGGCACAAGCCTGAGCTGATAACTCACAAAGCTCAGCAGCTCTCTCTGATATTATTGCAACCCCTCGATAGCCAGCGGCAAGAGTTGCTTTTCCTACTTCTTGTGCTTCACATGCTTTTACTTGATAGTCTGCTTGAAATTGAAGAGATTCACCTCCCCATGCCCAACTATGCCCTTCACTCTCTTTTCCTGATGCATAAGCTGTAAGTGCTTGTTTTTGCCACTCTGCTGCTTTCTCTGATATTTCTGCTGCCTCTTGATATCCGTTTGCTAATATTCCTTTTCCTGTTTCTCTTGTTTCCTTTGCTTTAAGTATTCTATTAGCACTTGAATACAGACATCTACCAACCCAAAAGCAACTGCCTCGTTCATCTATTTTGTCTGCCATATGAGCTTCTGAAGCTTTTCTTTCATAATCAGCAGCCATTTTATATTGTTCTGCAAGGTTTCTCCAAAAATTTCCACCCTCACTTTTTACTTGGTTTGCTTTTTCTAGAGCCTCTTCTGATTTTAACGTCCACGTAGAAGCATCTGATAAATAGTAAGCACTCCATGCTTCTTTTTCTAACTGTCGTGCCTCTTTGTCATTTCCTGAAATGTAAGCCTGAACAGCTTGTCTTATTCCATTTGTTGAAGTTTCTGATTCTTCTGCCACTTTTCTCCAGAAGATGGCTTTTTCCCTTTTTCCTTCGGCTATTAATTCACTAACTTTATTCCAACTCTCTCTTGATTGTTCTAGCTTGGTGATAATACGATCCCAAAGATAGGCATTTTCTCCGCCACGTTTTTCTTTAGACGCCTGCTCTGCTTCTTCAATTTGGCCTGTTATTCTTTTGACTTGTGCTTGTCGTGCAAGTTTGGATTGAGCTGCAACTCTTTCTTGAGCACTCACAGCATCATTAAGAGAAGTCGTTAACTCCACACACTTCATGTTCGCTTTCGTCGCTTTTGCAAGAGCCATCTTATATCCCTCGATGGCGTTAACCCAAGTTTCTTCAGCTAGTGCAAGATGATCAAGAGAAGTTCCCGAGGTAGCAATATCTTGATCTGCTCTCCTGGCTTTCACCCAACGACTATCGGCTCTCCATGTAGCTTGGTGAACCTCAGCACTCGCCAGAGCAGCTATTAATTCTTCCATACGATCGCTAAGACCCGCCTCTTCTGCTTTTGCAAGTGCTGTTTTATATCCTTCCACGGTTTCAGTCCAAGCCTCTTCGGCATCATGGTAGGCCTTGAGCTCTCGCTCAAAATTCATTTCACGAATTTTCCCTTTTGCCACATGAGCCGTTAATTCCACCTCTTTGGCTTTAAGTAAAGCCTTTTCAGCAATTTTTTGATCAAACTCAATTTCTCTCATGGCTACTTTCTGAGCCGCTGTCATTGGAGATGTAGGTGTACTTCCGCCACTTCCTATTACAGCTCTCTTAGCTGCATTAAGATTTTCCTCTGCCTTGCTCAGCAGATCAGCTTTAGTCGCAACATCGGCTTTCGCAGCCTCTACAGTTTGAGCTGCTACCATCTCAGTTTCTTTAGCTTCTTCAAGTCCTGCTTCAGCAGTAGATGCATGCTGAGTGCTTTTACGTACCGTGATGGCATGAAGGACAGCACTGGCTGTTTCAACACGCGCTTCCGTAAGGTCTCCTACAAGTTTCTTAGCCTTATAATCACTGGCTGTATAAGCTGCATACGCTTTTTCATACGCAAGAGCAGCAGCAGTCACTGCTTGATCCATTGTATTTGCTGGCTTAGGCGCTTTCTCAAGCTCTCGAAGGTTACGTTTTGCTTCGTCAGCCATACTCTTCGCCTCGTCAATTTCTCTCACGGCTTTTTCAAAAGCCCGCTCAATCTTACCTTTGGAATACTCGGCAGCTTTTTCAGCAGCAGTCCATTCGGCGGCTTCTTGAGAAGCACTCTCAGCCGTGACGCACCCGCTCAACGACAGTTTAGCTACCTCCGCGAGACACTCTGTATAAATATTATTGATAATTTCATTCTTGAGGTACTTGTTCACTTCTGAACCCATCGCCTGCGTATCCTCCGATTCTACATCAGGCTCTACTGCCATCTCTTCCTCATCGCTGTCATCTCCAGCGGATTTAAGTCCGCCTGTAGTTTGAGATTTTTTAGATCCGCCACCTCGTAGTCTTAGTACATTACTCGAAGAGACAGCATTCACAACATTACTTCTTCCAGCTCCTTCAACTGCTGTCCCCTCAGCGGTAATAGTTCTTTTGCCAAAAACTCCTAAAGCTTCTCCTATGGCTTTTGTCCCCTCTTCAAGTGAAGGGTTCATCATCAATTTGGGCGCAACGTCCAAATGGGAGATAGAAGATGGAAGATTGGAGATAGGGATAGAATTATTTACCACACTATCTTGAGTCACTTCATTGGAAGCACTTGACGCCTGCGCAAGAAGACTGGGCGTATTGATTAGTAGTACCGAGCTAAGTAAAAATTGGATTAGTGATTTCATGAAGGGATAAGAAGAGGGCTTATTGTGTTAAAAAAATAAAGTGTGAGGTTAATTCAAACCTTCCTTTTTTCAAATAAAAAAGGAGACTGTTTTTAGATTTGACATTTAGTTATACTCGAATAATTATTCGAGTATGTCTGATAAAAATAATCACATAGGCTTTCATTCCGTTCAAGAGACTTTACGAAAAAGACTTAAAGAGCCACCTCCAACACTCCTACAAATTCTTATTGGCCCTCGACAAGTCGGCAAAACAACGCTTCTCTTGGAATTAGCGACTGAACTTGGTTCTCGAGCTCTCTACATGAGCGCCGACTCCCCTGAAGCTGTTCTCCCTGATTGGGGAGATCTACTCTGGAAGCGTGCTAAGGAATTAGCCATTTTGGGACCATCCGTGCTCTTTATTGATGAAGTTCAAACCCTTCCGCATTGGAGTCGTTGGTTAAAATCTCATTTTGATCAAATCTTGAAAGAATCACTACCTCTTCATGTCGTGGTGACCGGCTCTTCCTCTTTAAAGCTAGGTGCAGGTTCACGTGAAAGTATGGCAGGTCGTTTTGAACAGCTTGTGCTACCACACTGGGGAGCACGTGATCTTATTGAACTTCTAGATGTTTCTGAAGACAATGCTGCTCAAAAGATTGTTTCTTTTGGAGGATATCCTGGAGCAGTTCGATTTTGGGATGATCTTCCACGTTGGAAAAACTATCTACAACATTCCATCATCGAACCCGCTATTGGACGTGATATTCTACAGCTAGAACACGTCCGTAAGCCTGCCTTGTTACGTCAGCTCTTTGCTATTGCAGCAGCTCATCCAGCAGAAATTCTTTCCTTAGAAAAAATTGCCGGATCTCTTGCTGAAAAGGGAGCCCTTGAAACACTGTCACACTATTTAGAACTCTTACGAGAAGCTTTTCTTGTAACTCCCATCGCTAAATATTCAGGTTCAGAAATCCGCCGGCGCAAATCTCCTCCGAAACTAGTCCTGCTCAATAATGCGCTCCTTGCTGCCGGAGGAGGAGGACTTCCTCCTACTCAAGAAACTGATCCTGAACGTTGGGGACGTTGGGTTGAAAACGCCTGCCTGGCGCATGCCATCAATCAAGGAGAAAATGTTACCTATTGGCGTGAAGAACCATGGGAAGTCGATGGCATTTTTATTGGAACTCACGGCAATTGGTTGGTCGAAATTAAAACAGGAACTTATACTGCCAGCGATCTACGAGGACTTGCCCAAGCCTGCATCAAATTCCCAAAATTAAAACCACTCGTTCTCTGCGACCCAAATCAAGAAGAACCAGCTCAGGCTGTTGGCTATACAACATTGCCATGGACCGATTTTTTAAAGGGAAGGTGGCCGTGATTATTCGGCCAATAGGAGTGACTTACCAACGTCACGGTAGTGCAACAAACAGAAGAAATAGCCACAAAAGAACACAAAAAACACAAAAAAAGGAAACTTAGCGATGAACTTGATTGATTCTTTTGACTAACCTGTTTCACAGCTATTAGTGCTCTATGTTAAAGCAGTATCTCAATTCCTACCTCCCCTTATTTTTCACAATAGTGAACATTCTTTATCTTGAGTTCTTAAATTCCTTAAAGAATTTTTATAAAAATTCTTTTTTTGTGTTCTGGTTCTTTGTGTTTCTTTGTGTTCTTTTGTGGCTATTTTCTTCTCTTCTTGTTATTTCAATGCAGCTTCAGCTCACAATCACGGCATTGCTCCAGAAAAGCATCACGTTCATTCTAAATCAAGATGTTACTCTTGTTTTGAAGCCAAGCATTATATTTAGTATATAACAGTTGCACTTCTTTTTGTCGTTGCTCGTAAAGAGGTTTGTCTCGCTCGTATCCTGCTTCCTCCCAAGACAGGCAGATATCGCCTAAATCCAAATCATAATGAGAGAGTAAGGGGTTCACTAGACATAATCGATTTTTTAGAATAGTTTTATCTAACAAATCTTTCTTCTCTGGATGAGTCTCTAAAAACATTTCAAGAGTTTGGTCATAGAGAAGACGACAAGTAAGTTGCTGATGGTAGCAATCTAATAGTTTCTGATAAGCCTTACAAAGCATCTCTAGTTCTTCTGACGTGAGCACATTTAAACGTTGCTCGAGTTGATCACATTCCCTATCAATATTTTGTGTCGAGAAATCAATCTTTTTAAGTGCCACCTTTTGTTTCTTTAAAAGAGATTCAAACTCTTCCTCCGACATCGTTGCTTCTGGAAACAAAGCAATTAGATTAACTTCTCTGGCCTCGTCTTGATCGTTTCCATCCTCCTCTTCAGAAAAACTAGCTTCATCATTTTCATTATTTAAAAAATTTATATTGCGACCTTCAAGAGGACTCGCCTGATGCTCATTACTTGAAAAATTCATAGTGTACTCTGCAGCAGGAGTCATTGTCCCATGAAAAGAATTCGTAGCAGACCAGCGAGCTAGTGCTGTTCTTCTAGGCGTAGATTGAAATCTGCGAGAAGAAATCTGTCCTATAGTACCTCCTGGAGTGAGAGAAATAGTATGCCTAATAGAGTGAACGATTCCTTCATTGCTCAATAGATCATTATAAAATAGTTTTCCTATAACTGCTACACCTACAAATACACATGCGCCTTCTAGGTATTGCGTCCATGTTGTTTCATCATGGGGTTCTTCATCACTACTTTTCTTAGTTGACGCAGGTTCATCTGTACTATGATCATTGGAATCAGTCACTTCTTCTACATTATCACAGTTGGGAGTAACCTTATCAGCAACTGCTCTTTCTGCTTCCTTCCGCCTATAGCCTTTTGTCTTCAGCCTATTTTTATCGTGCTGTCTATGATCTGTAGTCTGATTGGTCCCTGCAACCTTTAACCTACAATCTGTAACCTGATTAGTGCCTCCAACCTCCAGTCTGTTTTTATCCTGTGCAAAAAGACTAATGAATCCAATAATAAAAACACAAAGGAATGTTAACAAGTTAACTTTTTTCATGGTTTTTCAACTTGTTTAACTGATGACAGGGGATCTCAAAATTGATAATTCCCTTATTGAAGCGATCTCCAGATAAAAATACTCTTTACCCTTCACCTTTCATTCTTTACTTCTTCTTTCGTGTTCTTTTGTGGTTAATTTCTTTGATCCTTTTCTTGTCACCAAGTGAGCAAAAATTAACTTAAATTTACATTCGGTCTATTAACCGAATAGTAATGATCCAGTAATTCTCCAAGATGTTCTTTTAGCACCGGTTCCTCTAAACGTTGCAATACAGTTTCAAAAAAACCACGCACAATCAGCTTCGCTGCTGTTTTAGGGCGAATCCCGCGAGCCATCATATAAAACAACTCGTCTTTATTAAGCTCTCCTGAAGTTGCCCCATGCGTACAACGTACGTTATCAGCAAGAATTTCAAGTCCTGGCATGGAATTAGCCTCAGCTTCATCGCTGAGCATTAAATTCCTAACTTTTTGGTAAGCATCAGTTTCATGTGCCTCAGGCTCCACTTTAATTAAGCCAGCAAAAATAGTTCGCGCTTTGCCATCAAGCGCATTGTGATAGAGAAGGTCACTGGTAGCCCGAGGTGCTACATGATCTTGAAGAGTCCGTTGATCAATCTCTTGATCGTGATCAACAGGATTAATAGAAAGCATGACACTCCGTGCTTCTTCTCCTAAGAGACGACTATCACTCTCCGTACGAACCCACTCTCCTCCAAGATTTAACTGAAGCGCCGTAGAAATTCCTTTAGTAGCAACCTCGGTTGTATTCAAATGAAAAGCCGTTGTCTGTTCACTCCATTGCTGAACAGAAACATAATTTAAGCGAGCCCCAGCTTCAAGAATCAGATCATTCACAGCACATGCTAAGGAAGATTCTTTTTTGACAGAAGAAAACCTATCAACAACTGAAACCTGACTTCCTTCACCACAAACAATCAAGGTATGAGGAAAAATGGCTGCATTATCTCCTTCCACCCAATGCCATAATTCGAATGGTTTCTCA
Organism: Chthoniobacterales bacterium; assembly: GCA_035287205.1. Taxonomy (GTDB): domain Bacteria; phylum Verrucomicrobiota; class Verrucomicrobiia; order Chthoniobacterales; family UBA6821; genus CAIWMF01. The sequence continues at coordinate 9,552 of DATEBV010000279.1, forward strand.
ACACATACTCCTGCAGGAACATAAAGAAAAGCACCTGTTTGTAATTGCGCCTGATGCAATGCTGCAAACTTTAGCGATCCAAGGCGAGCCTCATTCTTCATGAAATATTGACGAAAAAGTGACTCATGATCACGAGCAGCCTGTTCCAAAGAAACCAAAATAACTCCTTCGGGAAGATCTATAATCTCACGATGAATTAAGCGATCATTAGCAAAAATTAGTTTTGCTGAAAACTCAGAAACTCCTTGAGAACGAGCAACAAGACAAGTTGTATCACTTGGCGATTCTGCGGCATTAAAACTCGAAAGATCAGTTCTCTTAAGAGTAGCAAAACGCCAAGGCTCATCACCACGAGTAGGTTGCTTCAGCACTAAAAACTTTTCCCAAGCTTGAAGCTGCTGTTCACGAAACCATTCGGGCCAAGAGGTGAATGAGGTCTGTTGATCGGTTATATTGAATGGCATCTGTTGATCGGTTATTTGAGGCATAAATTAAGTTACATAGGGCAGTTTACGATGCCATTCAACTGTTTAAGTTATAAGTTTAAGTTTAAGTTGATTTTTGGTCACTTCGTGACAAGGTTAAAAGCGAAGCCGTATTTTTATTTTCTTGAGTTTTTTTGCTCTCGAAGCCTTTCTAATAAAGGGATCAAGGTTCTTTATGAAATTGCATGTACGAAGCTGAGCACAAATCTCCACAGAAAGAGCACAGCTGCGTTGCCATACATCAAGATCTTCAAATGATTTCATTAATTCAATTCCTTCACAATAATAGCCGAAGGCCTAACATTAACTTAAACTTAAACTTATAACTTAAACTAGGATAAACAGCAAAGCTGTTTATCCTACAGATCCTTCCATTTCGAGGTCAATAAGTCGTTTTAATTCTACAGAGTACTCCATTGGGAACTGCTGCACAAGGTCATTGACAAATCCATTAACGGCCAAACTCATAGCCGCAGCTTTACTAAGCCCTCGTTGTTGCATATAAAAAATTTGCTCAGAATTAATCTGACTTACACTTGCCTCGTGTTGCACGGAATGCCCCTGACCACGCACCGTGATGGCAGGATATGTATCGGTACGACTCTGAGAGTTAATAAGAAGGGCATCACACTCTGTATTGTTTTTACACTTTTTCAGATGTTTTGGAATATGCACCATTCCACGATAGGTTGCACGACCAGTACCAAGACTAATTGATTTTGAAATAATATTGCTCGTGGTTTCATCAGCTGCATGAACCATCTTAGCACCAGTATCTTGATGCTGCCCATCTCCGGCTAAGGCTATTGAGATCACTTCGCCACGAGCACGACGGCCTTTCATAATAACACCAGGATATTTCATGGTTAAACGCGATCCTATATTACAATCAATCAATTTGATCTCAGCATCCTCGTGAGCAAGTCCTCTCTTAGTAACAAGATTAAAGACATTATTACTCCAATTTTGCACCGTAATGTATTGAATCTTAGCTCCTTTAAGGGCAACGAGTTCTACCACGGCGCTATGGAGTGTTGCCGTTTCAAATTTAGGAGCAGTGCATCCTTCCATATAGGTCACTTCCGCTCCCTCATCAGCAATGATAAGGGTCCGTTCAAACTGACCAAAATTCTGAGCATTGATACGAAAATAAGCTTGCAAAGGATGGCTTACCTTAACTCCTGGAGGAACATAAATAAAACTTCCACCACTAAAAACGGCACTGTTAAGAGCACTAAACTTATTATCACCACTCGGAATAACTTTACCAAACCACTTTCTAAAAATCTCGGGATGCTTCTGTAATCCTTCTGTACTTCCAACAAAAATCACTCCTTGCTCACCAACAGCAGCCTTAATATTAGAATAAGCAGCCTCACTATCAAACTGCGCTTCGACACCTGCTAAATATTTACGCTCTTGCTCAGGAATACCAAGCCTCTCAAAAGTTCTTTTGACATCTTCAGGAACTTCTTCCCACGTACGTTTTGGCGCCTGACCTTGAGAGAGGTAGTAACGGATATTCTCAAAGACAATATTATCTAGGTCCTTACTCGCCCAATTAGTAGGCATTGGTTTCTCTAAAAACTTACGATACCCTTCCTTGCGAAATTCACGAACCCAATCAGGATCATGTTTTACATCGCAGATATAGTCGATTGTTTTCTCTGTGAGACCAACGCCTGCATCAAAGGCATAGTCAACATCATAACGAAAATCACCAACAGAACGGTCGATGTCGATTTGAGGGGTATTATCGGTGTTCATAAAATTTGTAAGCTATTTAAAGCGGCTAAGATACTTCAAGCAGAAGTTTAAGTTTAAGTTGATTTTTGAGCCGCTACGCACCCTAGAATCACTAATTAACCAAATCTTCTACTACCAGGTTTCTTTTTTGTGTTTTTTTGTGTTCTTTTGTGGCTATTTTTCTTCCTTGCTGCTAACCCAATCATAACCTTCGGCCTCCAGCTTCAACGCTAGATCTTTATCCCCACTAAGAACAATCTGGCCTTCGGCCATTACATGGACTTTATCAGGAATGATATAATCGAGAAGACGCTGGTAGTGGGTAATAACTAGCATTCCAACATCAGGGCCACGCAAGGCATTCACCCCTGAAGAGACTACTTTAAGCGCATCAATATCAAGACCACTATCGGTTTCATCAAGTACTGCATAACTAGGTTTGAGCATCGCCATCTGCAAGATTTCACAACGTTTCTTCTCTCCTCCAGAAAACCCTTCATTCACCGAGCGTGAGGTGAAATGTCGAGGAATACTCAATTCATCCATCTTGGCATAAAGTTGAGCATAGTAATCAACCGCGTCCAGCTCCTCTTCTTCTGAAAGGCGAGACTGTAAGGCAGCACGAATAAAATTAGCAATCGTTACACCTGGTATCTCCATGGGATATTGGAAGGCAAGAAAAAGTCCTAAACGAGCACGTTCATCAGGCTCTAGTCCAAAAATACTCTGTCCATCAAGAAGCACATCCCCGCTGGTAACAGTATAATCAGGATGACCTGCCATCACTTTCGCCAAAGTACTCTTACCCGAACCATTTTTTCCCATGATGGCATGCACTTCCCCTTTGGGTATTTCAAGACTAAGACCACGAAGGATTGGCTGATTGCCAATAGAGGCATGAAGGTTTTGAATGGAGAGTGTTTTCATAAAATTTAAGTAAAAAGGATTGAAGAAAAAGGATTAACAAAAATAGAAGAGAAAGAAAATTAACAGGGATAGAAGGGATGAAAGGGATAAAGATTTTTTACTGCGCTAAATTGAAAAATAGCACAAAGTATATTTGGGGAGAGTTTAGGGAATGTTAGTGTTTTTAGCTTCTGATTTTTGAGGTTTCATCCCTTTCATCTCTTCCATCCCTGTTAATTTCTTTTCTTTTTTTCATCTTTTTTTATCTCTGGGAACTTCTCTTCTGTCCGGCTTGCACAGGAAGCACAAAGGCCACGCAGAGTAAAATCTTGATTGGTAATGAGAGTTCCTGGGGGAAGCTTATTTAAGAAACGATCTGATTTTGGTACGTCTATGTCATCAACATGATCACAAGCATTACAGATAAAATGTCCATGATCTTTGAGATTGGCGCAGAAGCGTGTTGGCTCTCGTTCCACATGAACAGCCTTTACCAAACCATGATCTACCATCGTCTCAAGGCAATTATAAACAGTAGCTAATGAAATTGACGGCATCTTTTGCTGCACACGAATAAACACATCGGTTGCTGTAGGATGATCCCGCCCAGTCATAAGTTCATTGTAGATATGACGTCGCTGAGACGTTAATCGCAACTCCGGAGCATGCCGACTCATAGCCGCTTCATATTTAGGAGGATTACGCTTTGTTTGAACCATGACTAAGGACTGCTTTGCAGTCAGTTTAAGTTAAAAGTTTAAGTTTAAGTTGATTTTTGGTCACTTCGTGACAAAGTAAAAAGGAGCGAAGCCATGTTTTTATTTTTCTGAGCTTGTCTTTATCAAAGCCTTTTCAATAAAGAATCCGACGACTTAACACAACTCTATCCAAACAACTTTGATCAACTAGGTTGGCTGAAATAGCTACTTTCAAAATACCTCATAGCTATTTTTTATCAAGAATTATTCTAAATAAAGTTAAGCTACGACTATGTTATGTTAAAAACTCAATCAACAACCACTTTCATCGATTACGCCTCCCGTCTCTCTTCATGTTTGGAAGCGTACGATTGGAGCCCTCTCCAACTATTAGCGAACGAACTAGCTAAAATTTGGAATGACAAGCAACACCTTTTTATCTGTGGCAATGGAGGAAGCGCAGCTAACGCTCTTCATCTTGCAACAGATTTAATTTATGGCATTGGACAAGGCAAACGTCCCGGAATGAAGGTTCATGCATTAACTTCTAATCCGGCAGTCATCACCTGCCTTGGCAATGATACTTCCTATGAGGAAATTTTCTCCTGTCAACTTGATGCCCTTAGTACGCCTGGAGATATTTTAATTGTCTTATCAGGAAGTGGAAATTCTAAGAATATTCTTCATATCCTCAAAAAAGCTCGATCACTAGGAGTGAAAAGCTGGGCCATTCTAGGATTCTCTGGAGGTCAGGCCAAAGAACTTGCAGATCATGTCATTCATTTTCCTATTGATGACATGCAGATTGCCGAAGATCTTCAAATGATCGTTGGCCATATGCTTATGAAAGAACTTTCAGACTACCACCGCAACAAGCAGAAGAAATAGCCACAAAAGAACACAAAAAACACAAAAAAAGGAAACTTAGCGATGAACTTAATTAATTAGTTCGGCCAAGCTGTTTCGCAGTTATTAACTGCTACTATATTGAAGTAGGATCTCAATGCCTACTTCCTCTTATTTTTCACAATAACGAATATTCTTTATCTTGAGTTCTTAAAATCGGATGGAGTCACGGGGATTGCGCCCCGTGACCCTTCCACACCACCGGACATGCGGATCTCGCATCCGGCGGTTGAGCAGAGCAGAGGTCATTTGACTGCCTCCGCGAGTT
>DATEBV010000280.1:0-3705 GCA_035287205.1 Chthoniobacterales bacterium
GCTAACTCCAAGAGTGAGGTCTCTTTGCGTTCTTGCGGAAGCGGTTCCTTGTTCCTTCTTTAATACAGAAGGTTTGGCACGCAGTGACGATATAGCTTCGATTCCTTCTTCAGCCATTGAAGAAGTTACAGGATCCATCATCAGGTAACAATCAAGGTTGTTACCTTGATTATCACAGTTCGCAGTTCGCGGTTCGCAATTCGTAGTAGCTTTAGTTAGCTGCCTAATCTGATCCTTCAATGGTAATTCTGCCATTTCTGCCCCTGTCCCCTGTAACCTGCAACCTGTAACCTGACTTGTTGTCTCCAACCTACTTTCACTCTTAGCAAGGAGTGCTTGCGCACTCAATATGCTTAAAGAGATAGCAAGAGTTTTTAATGTGTTTGTTTTTAGTGCTTCCATAGTCAATATTTATTGTTGCTCTTTACACCTTTTTACAGCTCATGTAAAAGCTTTCTTTCTTAGTTTGATCAAATTACTTTTTTAGGGTGCTGAGTAGTTACTTTATTTTTGCTAACTCTTCTGCTTCTTTCTGTAATTCCTTCGCATTTTTATAAATAGTGTCGGCTTTTTCATTCAAACGTTCAGCTTCTGCCTCATTTCCGCCCAATCTTGTTTCTGCGACTTTTTGGTAATGTTCGGCTGATTCTTGATATTGATTAGCTGTTTTGCTCCAAAGTTCTGCTAAAGATTGATTTCCCATAGCTGTTGCAGTCATTACTTCCTCAAAGGCCTCCGCAGCTTGCTCTAACCTAAAAGCACTTTGCTCAGCAAAGTCAGCTATTTTTTCCCAATGTTTAACCTCTTCCTTATTTTTGCTTAACTTTGCTTCTATGACTTGTTGCCCATATTCAACAGCTTCTTGGTACTGTACAGCTATTTTATTCCAGCGTTTTGCTAGAGGTTGCTTTCCTTTGGCTGCCGCTTGAGTTGCTTTCTCAAGGGCTTGGTCGACTTCTTTGAAACGATCAACATTACTTTCAATATAGGATTTTATTCTATCCCAATAATCAGTCTCTGTGTTATTTTCACTTAACCTTGCTTCCGTAATCTGTTGATAATATTTAGCTATTTTTTGATGCTGAACAATTTTTTTGCTTAAAATCTCTGCTAAAGGTTGGTTTACCTTAACTCTTACCGTAGTCATTTCCTCTAAAACCGCAGCAGCTGATTTTAGCGCCAAAGCACTGTCTTTAGCAGAGTCGGCTATTTTATCCCAATGCTTAGCCTCTGTTTCATTTTCGCTTAATATTGCTTCTGTGGCTTTTTGTTTATATACAGCCGATTTTTCAAACTGCGAAGATGTTTTATTCCAGAGCTCTACTAAGGGGGTATTATTCTTAGCTGTCATGGCCGTCGTTTTTTCGAAAGCTTCAGCGGCTGATTCTAACACCTCAGCATGATATTGAGAACGGCAAGCTATTTCATCCCAAAGGTCAGTTTCTATGTCACCCTCACCCCATGTTGGTATTATTACGCTCTTTAGGTAATATTCAGCAGCTTCTTGATATTGTATAGCCGTTTTATTCCAGAGTTCTACCAAACATTGGTTTCCTTTAACTATCGCTTCAGTTGCTTTCTCCAGGGCTGTGCTGGTTGATTCTAATACTTTAATACTACGATCAGCACTAACTCTAGTAGAACGAGATGCTTTATCCCAACGGTCAGTTTCTTCGTCATCTCCGTTTAATTTTGCTTTTGCGGCGTTTCGGTTATATTCCGATGATTCTTGATATTTTATAACTGCTTTATTCCAAAGTGCTTCTAAAGATTTATTTCCTTTGACTATTATCTCCGTTGATTTATCGAAAGCTTCAGCTGCTAATTCTAGCATATAAGCACTATCGGAATTAAAATAAGCTATATCCTGCAAACGGTCAGCTTCTGAATTATCTCCGTTGAATAGTGTATCTCCGTTGAGTAGTGCTTCTACGATTTTTTGGTAAGTTTCGGCTGTTTTTTTATACTGTGCCGCCGTTTTAGTCCAGAATATTGCTAAGCGATGGTTTCCACGAGCTGTTGCTGCAGTTGCTTTCTCAAGGGCCTCGGCAGCAGAATCTAAAGTACAAGCAGTACCATTATCAGCAGCACCCATTACTGACCTCCAAGTAGCAATTTCAGTGTCATTTCCATTTAGCTCTATTTCTATAAATTTTTGACACAATTCGACTACTTTTTCATTCTCGATAGCTAATTGATTCCAAAGAGCTACTAAAGATTCGTTTCCTATGGCTATTGCTTGAGTTGCTTTCTTAAGGGCGTTATTGGCCCGGCCTAGCCTCCAATTAGGGTCGAATATTCCGCCACCTCTATAATCACGATCATGCCAACGTTGAATCTCACTACTATCTCCGTTAAGCATTACTTCTGCGCCTTTTTGATAATGTTCGGCTAATTTTTTATACTGTATCACCATTTTACTCCCAAAAATCTCTAGAAATTGGTTTCCTTGAGCATTTGCTTCCGCAACCTTAGTTAAATATTCTGCAACCTTAGAAAAATACGCTGCACTCCCTTCTGTATAGTCATTAGTATAATATTCAAAACTACCTCCAATACATTCTGCAATATTCTTATAATGTTCACCATCCTTTGCATTCCCCAATGCATAAGCTTCGACAGCTTGCTTCCAATACTCAGCAGCTTTCTGATCATCCATGGCGGCTATCCTCCAAAATTCAGCAATATCTTGATGACCCTTTTCTAGAGCTTCTTCAGATTCTGCCAACCATCTATCAGCATTCGATAAATGATACGCAATCCGAGAAGTCTTATTTAAGTGTTCTGCTTCTACCTCATCTTCTAAAGCATAAGCTAAAGCAAGTTGTTCAAATTTTTCAGCAGAAACAGTTTCTTTCTCCGCTGCCTTTTCCCAAAGAGAAGCTATTTTTTGATTTCCTTGAGTAAGTGTTTGACTCACCTTATTCCAACTTTCACTGGCTTGTTCTAATTTAAAGACAACTTTTCTCCAGGCATCTCCTTCTACATCATCATGTTCTCCTTTATTTTTAGTTGTTTCTGATGCTACCTTCGCTGTAGCTGCCTGTTCTTTCACCTGAGTCGCTTTTGTTTTAGCAAAGGCTAATGCTGCTTGGTTTTTTTGTTGTCTTTTTTCTACATCATTCTTTGCTTTTTGTTCTGCAGCAATCTTTTCTATGGCTTCTTGAGAAAAGTCAAATATACTTTCACCATTGTTGCCTGTATGTTCAGCAAGTGACATCGAGGCTACCTTAGCTACCTTAGCAAGGCAGCTTGTATAAATATTATTACAAATCTCTTGCTCAAGAAATGCATTCGTAGAATTTTCTTCGGCTGTCTCGCCAATAATCAATGTTGAAGTTGAAGCCGTAGATTCCGTTCCTCGTTTTACTGATACTATTCCATTCGATGAACCGCTCTCAACGAGTGTTTGTGTGTTTGCTGAGGGAGTTTTTCCCAGAAATCCAAAGACTCCTTTCACATCTTCTATACCTTCTTCAATATTTTTCAGTTTTGCAGGATCCATCATGAGGTGACAATCAAGGTTGTCACCTTCATTATCACAGTTCGCAGTTCGCAGTTCGCAGTTCGTAGTAGTTTTAGTTCGCTGCCTAATCTGATCCTTCAATGGTAATTCTGCCATTTCTGCCCCTGTCCCCTGTAACCTGCAACCTGTAACCTGACTTGTTGTCTCCAACCTACTTTCACTCTTAGCAAGGAGTGCTT
>DATEBV010000281.1:0-8815 GCA_035287205.1 Chthoniobacterales bacterium
ACAACAAGGTATTAAACTCTTAGGATAATTTAATAAGAACTCTGATGACTTGTTTTCTTGATTTTATCCTCTGTTATCCCTTCCATCTCTTCCATCCCTGTTAATTTTCTGCAAATTGACGTTGGTAGTTAAGATTCTTTAATTCGTGGATCACATTGGCTATAGGCTATATCGACAAAAAAATTGAAAATAATGAGCAAGGTACAATAGACAATTACTACACCACCTAATAAAAAGCCGTCACGGTTGAGCATGGAGTTAACAAAGAATCCTCCTGCTCCTGGAATATGGAAAACAGTTTCAACAACAATAGAGCCCGTTAAGAGATTCGCTGCAAGAGGGCCTGTGTAGGAAATAACAGGAAGGATCGCTACTCGTAAAGCATGGTGATAAACAATAGCACGTTTGGTGAGTCCTTTAGCACATGCTGTGCGGATAAAATCTTCTTGCAGGGTTTCTCGGAGATTATCGCGTAGAAGACGCGCAATAACCGCAATAAAAGGAAGGGCTAGTGTTATTGATGGGAGTAGGATTTGAAGCGGTGATCCCCATCCTCCTACAGGAAGGCAATGAAGCCAAACAGCAAAGACTAAAATGAGTAATGGTCCTAAGACAAAAGCGGGAAGAGAGATGGCTAGTAAAGCGAGATGCATGGCAATGTGATCCATGATGGAGTTAGGATGCGTTGCCGTAAGAGCGCCAATCCAGATGCCAAAAACGAGTGCCAAGCCAAGAGATACAGCTCCTAACAGGAAGGTAACAGGAAGTGTTTGAGCTAAAATTTCAGCAACGCTTCGGTTACGGTATTTTGTGGAGAGGCGCAAATCTCCATGCAAAAGATCTTTAATGTAGTCGGTATATTGCTGAAAAAGCGGGCCGTCGAGTTTGTACTTCACAAGAAGCTCATGTTCAATGGCAGGAGGAAGTTTGCGCTCAGCATCAAAGGGGCCTCCTGGCGAAAGTCTGATGAGAAAAAAAGTGATAGAAACAACACAGAAAAGAACAACGAGGAGGCTTAGGAAGCGATGGAAGATGAGGAGGAGCATGGATAAATATTCAGCTAATGGGCCGAATATCAGTTTAAGTTTTAAGTTTAAGTTTAAGTTGATTTTTGATCACTTCGTGACAAGAAGAAGGAAGAAAATAGCCACAAAAGAACACAAAGAAACACAAAGAACCAGAACACAAAAAAGAATTTTTATAAAAATTCTTTAACAAATTTAAGAACTCAAGATAAAGAATGTTCGCTATCGTAAAAAATAAGGGAGGTAGAAATTGAGATCCTGCTTCAATATAAAGAACCAATGGCGGCGAAACAGCTTAGGCTAACTAATCAATCAAGTTCATCGTCAAGTTTCTTTTTTTTGTGTTTTTTTGTGTTCTTTTGTGGCTATTTTCTTCTTCTTCAATTCTCTTCTGTCAGTTTTATTCCTGTTAATTTCTTTTTTCTAGAGAAGTGCTGCTTTAACAATTTCAGCAAAAGCTCGAGGATCCAGGCTTGCGCCTCCAACAAGAGCTCCATCAATATCCGGAGCACTCAAGAGAGAGTGTGCATTATCAGGAGTCACGCTTCCTCCATATTGCAAACGAATTTTTTCTGCTATTTGAGGAGAAGAGAGCATCGCTACTGTTTTTCTAATAAAGGAGTGAGCGTCTTGAGCCTGTTCAACAGTCGCTGTAAGGCCTGTTCCAATCGCCCAAACAGGTTCATAAGCAATGATAGTATCTGCTATTTCATCATGCGAGAGTCCTGTGAAGGCTTCCGTTATTTGTCGTTCAAGAACACTTTTCTCCTTGCCTGCCTCACGCTCTTCTAAAGTTTCTCCCACACAGAGAATAGGAAGGAGATCACTCTGATGGGCCATGACAAGTTTCTGATGGACAATTTTATTGGTTTCATGAAAGAGACGACGACGCTCACTGTGACCAATCAGTACATAACGTACAAAGAGGTCGCGTAACATTGTTGCTGAGATCTCTCCAGTGAATGCTCCCTTAGCTTGAAAGGATACATTTTGTGCTCCCAGACGTACCTGAGAAGTTCTAGCTAATAATTCTGAAGCTTTAGAAAGAGAGGTGAAAGGAGGAATTAAGATGATATCGACACCTTCAACATTTTTAATTTCTAGGAGAAAAGTATTCAGATAAGGAGCAACCTCACTGGAGGTCATATTCATTTTCCAGTTTGCAGCGACAATTTTTTTGCGAGGAATGGGCATGGTGAGAAGCCGCTCAAACGACTGAGAGTCGCTTGAGCGGCTGTTTAAGTTATAAGTTTAAGTTTAAGTTGATTTTTGGTCACTTCGTGACAAGGTGAAAAATGAAATAGAATTTTTATTCGCTATGAGTCTTTTACTCTCGAAGTTGATTTAGCAAGGGATTCTAACATATCTAGACAAATTTTATCGGCTGGATTTTTTCATTTTATTTTTCTGTACACGACAAAAATAAAATGTTCGTTGATTATCTTAGTATAATAAATTTCTACTTAAACTTAAACTTTTAACTTAAACTACGAGTTGCATCGCAACTCGTCAACGCCTCCACTCCAGGGAGCTCTTTCCCTTCAAGGAGTTCTAGGGAAGCTCCTCCGCCAGTAGAAATAAAACTCATTTTATCGGCAAGGTCAAATTGTTTGACGGCAGTAACCGAATCGCCTCCTCCAATAATAGAAAGAGCATCTCTATTAGCAGCAACGGCTTCGGCAATTGAACGCGTACCATCCGAAAAATCAGCGATTTCAAAAATACCGACAGGACCATTCCAGAGAATAGTCTTTGCTTGGGAAATTTCCTTCGCATAGAGGGAACGTGTTGCAATACCTATGTCGACGCCCATCCATCCAAGAGGAATGCCAGCTTCTTTAGAAAGAGAGGTGTTTTGAGTGGGAGCCCCAGCTTGAATAAATTGGGTTGCGATGGAGTCAACGGGTAGAAGGAATTTAATCGATCGTTCTTTGGCAAGTTCTAAAATTTCGTTAGCCAAGGCAAGTTTATCAGCTTCTACACGGCTTGCGGCGGTTTCAATGCCAATCGCTTTTAAAAAGGTATAGGCCATAGCGCCACCGATGAGGAAAACATCAGCCTTTTCCATGAGTGACTTGATGACTCCTATTTTATCAGAAACTTTAGAGCCCCCAAGGATAACAAGGAAAGGATGAGCAGGATGTGCTAATTCCCCTTGAAGGTATTGGAGCTCTTTTTCCATGAGAAGTCCCATGGCCGATTGTGGTAAATGCGCAGCTATCCCTGCTGTTGATGCATGAGCACGATGAGCGGCACCAAAAGCATCGTTGACATAAAGGTCGCCAAGTTTGGCCAGTGCTGCGGCAAAGTCTTTATTATTGTTTTCTTCCTCTTGATGAAAACGAATGTTTTCCAAGAGCAAAATATCACCATCTGTCATGGCCGCAACAGCAGCTTCAGCAATAGGACCTATGGAAGCTGTACAGAAACTGACGTGAGGACCAAGGAGTTTTTTGAGATGTTTCGCTATAGGGGCTAGTGAATATTTAGGATTAGCTTCTCCTTTGGGACGACCAAAATGAGCTATTAAGATGACCTTTGCTCCCTTTTCAGTAAGGTGTTGAATCGTTGGAAGACTTTCAATAATGCGTGTATCATCGACAACATTTCCCGCTTCATCAAGTGGGACATTGAAGTCAACTCGTACTAAAACGCGTTGACCTTGAACATTAAGATCTCGAACAGAGAGTTTAGACATAAAGTAATTTTTCTAAGAGTTCTACGCAACGGTTAGAATAACCCCATTCATTGTCATACCAAGAAACAAGTTTAAAGAAGCGGTCATTAAGGCCAATTCCTGAGCCTGCATCGAAGATGCTGGAACGTGTGTCATGGATAAAATCGCTAGAAACAACTTCGTCGGTTGTGTAGCCGAGAATGCCTTTAAGGTAGGTTTCACTTGCTTTTTTCATCGCAGCGCAAATTTCCTGATAGCTGGTTGATTTAGTAGTTCTAATAGTAAGATCAACAACTGAAACCGTTGGCGTAGGAACTCGAAAGGACATGCCTGTGAGTTTTCCCTTAACCTGAGGAAGGACAAGAGCTACTGCTTTAGCCGCACCGGTGGTAGAAGGAATAATATTGACTGCTGCAGAGCGGCCACCTTTCCAATCTTTTCGCGAAGGACCATCGACAGTCTTTTGTGTCGATGTATAGCTATGCACGGTGGTCATGAGACCTTCTTCAACACCAAAACCCTCTTTTAGGAGAACATGGATTACAGGTGCAAGGCAGTTAGTAGTGCAGCTGGCATTAGAAATAATGCGATGCTTAGTAGCATCATAAATGGAATCATTAACTCCCATGACGATAGTAGCATCTTCTCCTTGTGCAGGTGCTGAAATGATAACTTTTTGTGCTCCTGCTTGAAGATGACCTGCCGCTTTTTCTGCATGAGTAAAAAGACCTGTTGATTCAATAACAATGTCGATATTCATTTCTTTCCAAGGAAGAGCAGATGGGCCTTCTTTTACTGCAAGGCATTTAATCTTATGGCCATTAACTACAAGCGTGTCATCTTCTGCGAGTGAGGAATGTGACTTTTCGCTGTGAACTTCTCCTTTAAAACGCCCTTGAGTGGAGTCATATTTAACGAGGTAAGCTAAGTTGTCTGCGGGAACAAGATCATTCACTGCAACGACATGATATCCTTTTTCTAAAAGTCCTTTTTCAACAATAGCACGAAAGACAAGACGACCAATGCGTCCAAAACCGTTAATAGCAATATTTGGCATAATGAGGTGTAACTGTTTAGTTGCTGCTGCGCAGCGACTGAACAGTTACAGAAGTGTTAGGTAGTTAGTGGCTATTCGACCAGTAGGCCGAATAAATAGGTGTTAGTTCTTTTGGTAGGCATTCAGATTAAGTTGATTTTAGCCTCTTAGTTTAGAGCTCATCTTTGAAGGATGGGCTCTGAACGGCTACATTTATAACAAGTTTTTTTGTTTTGTAAATATTGGATTAAGGTAAGTATACGAATAATATTTTTTTGTACGCTGCAAATTACGCCATTATGGAATTAGTGACTATTCGGCCGATAGGCCAAATAGTCACTAATTGCAATCCGGATAGCTCCTATTGTTTGATGATAGAAGAGATGGGTCGTATCAACTTGACAATCACTGGCGGCTTCATAGAAGGGGAGGCGTGAGGCAAGGAGTTGATTAAAGGTATGGCGAGGATGTTCTACCTCTAAGAGGGGACGGTAGGGGTTGCGTCGAGCTCGTTCAAAAAGAACGTCAGTTGAAGCATGAAGCCAAACAATGGTGCCAAGGGAACGTAAGGTTTCTTGATTTTTAGATCGAAGAATAGCACCTCCTCCAGTTGCTAGTACGACTTTTTCTTTCCCTAAAAGATTCTCTAAAGCTTCTGATTCAAGTTCTCTAAAAGCATTTTCTCCTTGGGTTTCAAAAATCTCAGTGACACTCATGTTGCTTTTTTGGGTAACAAGCTCGTCACTATCGAGGTAGTCATATTTTAGTTCTTTTGCAAGGCGTTTGCCAATGCTACTCTTGCCAGAGCCCATAAATCCAATAAGGATGATGTTGTCTAATTTCATGTGAAGGAAAGATAGAAAATAGCCACAAAAAAACGACCAGAAAAGTGTAACTATTCGGCCAACAGGCCGAATAGAGGCTGTAGGCTGTAGGCTATAGGCTGTAGGTTGATGAATACGCCGATCAAAGTTTGAGAGATCGCTCTGATGATCAGTTGATTCTCTATCACATTTTACTAATGGGTTAACCGAATGTTTACGATAGGTTGGTAGTTACGAGAAGAGCAGAAGAACACAAAAAAAGAAATTTAGAAACATAAATTTTTAAGTTTGCCGAAGGCCTAACTTTCTGTTATATTCCTCAACCTTTTAATTTGAGAAAATGAAAATATGACTTCGCTTCGGTATACTTTTAAGAGGAAGCGAAAACCAGCAACTGTTAGTTGGTCTGTTGATCGAACAAATCCCCTCTATGCCAGCAAAATTCTTCGTCTACTTTATCTCATCTTCTTTACAAGTATTGGGACTAGTACTTCTTTTTTTCAGTGCGAATTCCCTTTTAGCTGAAGAATTGTCCAATACTAGTTCCATTCAGGAGAGTTATGTAGAATCCTCTCCTTCCCCTAAGATATGCATGTTTTCTTGTGAATTAGTAAATACATTGTTTGCACGAGAGAAGGGCTTAGCAGGTAGATCAGTAGTTGATTCAGAAAGAACTCCTTTATTGAAAAAAAAGAGAACAACGAATGTTGTAGCAGTTTCTAATGATGCTTCACGCTCAATAGCATCCTGCCATTCCCAAGAAATGCCATCTTTGATGGCTATAACAGAAACAGCGATTGCTTCCGTTGAAAATTTTAGAATAAATGATAATGCTCAAGCAGCTTCTAATTCTGTTGCTGAACAAACTGGCTATTGGGATATGATAGCCTATCCTCAAAAAGCCCTTTATAACGCTTTAAAACCTCTTGCCGATTTTATTCCTTCACCGGTTATTTCTTTCAGAGAAGAAGAAAGTATAAGGAGAGAGCAAATTGAAGTGCCATGTAATGAAATATTAGCGAGGAATAAGTCCTTCTCTGAAAGTGAAGAAAACATCCTACATCTCATTATGGAGGAGCAGACTACTCGTCATTTCATTAATGATCATCCTCAGGAAGAAGGTGTTTATGAAAGGTTATTTATTAGGCATGTAAAGTATGATATTGAGGAAGTAGCTCGTAAGGCACTACAAGAAGTTTTTATGCTGCCTCAAAAATTATCTGATAGGTGTGATGTTATCACCACTTCTTTAGGTGCTTATTCGATTTTTTCTCAGGCCTACATTGATGCTAATAATGATAGAATAGCGTTTGAGTTCATAGATCTTAATGAGCTTGCTCAAACGCTTGTTGATCAGGTTATTAAAAAATATACTGAAATTTATACAGAGAGTATTAGTGGTTTTTTAAAGGCAAATAACGATTTTGATGCCTTAACATTTAGTTGTCAGAAAGCTCGTATAAGAGTAGTTGCAAAAAAGGCAGCAGAAGAGGAAGCTGTTCAATTTATTCATCAGTCTGTTGATGCTGCTACGAAGGATTATCAAGCAATCAAAGAGCGCTGGGGGGATGATTATTTTCAAGCTGCTTTGGAATTGCATAAAAAGAAGAACCCGAAAGCAAGCACTTCTTATCAAAATGTTTTTTTTTAGGATCTTTACAGAAAGAGGGATTTATTGTTAAAAATAGCAGTGAATATTCGATTAATCCATCGAAAAAATATGCCAGAGAATTAACTAATCATCAGAGAGATTTATTAAATCTTAATCATCGTATCAATCAACCTACAGCCTACAGCCTACAGCCTACAGCCTCTATTCGGCCTATTGGCCGAATAGTTGCAAATAGCACCATGGATATTTCGCGTACTTCCCCTAGTGGTTCAGATTTAGAAATAGAGCTTCCAGCTAAAGAGAATCAAGCCCAAGCTCAAGGGGATTTAGTGGGAGTTAAGGTAACGACCGTTGTTCATAATCCAAAAACAACTGTTCAAATCTATGAGAAAGCCAAGGCAGCTGCTTTGAACACTGCTCGTGCAAACGATCTTGTTGTGGGCTCTTCTTATGCTCATCGTGCTATTCAACGAGCAGTTCTCCTTAAGAAGGCTGATTCTATAGCTCGTCAGGCTGTTTCTCAACAGACGATGCAATTAAATCATACTATTGGTGAACAGTCAGATCATAAAAATTCGGCTAACCCTTCTGTAGAATATGGCAGAGGATCAACTGATAACCAGGGTGATCTTTTAAATCTTAATCAGCGTATCGATCAACCTACAGCCACTATTCGGCCTGTTGAAAGAATAGTTGTTACTACAGATCAGGTACACCTTTCAAAAGAAACAATAAAGGGTGTTAATAGTGAAGATGCAGCACACAAGATTATTCTTTCAAAGAGTGGTTCTTTCAGAGCTGGAACAGAGTTGCGTGTTCAATGTGCTACACTACTCTTCGATGAGATGAAGAAGGAATTAGAAAGAAAGAAGCAATCAGAAATGGAAGATCCAGGATTGGTTCAATTTAAAAAAGATATCGATCGTTGTACTGACTTTTCTCTTATTGATGTCAATGGGAGTCAGTCTATTAATGTTCAGTTGGGTTCTGATTCACAGGGGTTTTCAGAAGCTGTTGATAAGGTTGTAGATCAATTGAGAGATTTTGTGAGAGTGGATGTGGAGGCCTCTTCGAAAGAAGGTGCTATTAGTTATAATGACTATCTTCTCAATGCCATTGCTAGCATTGCGAATCAAGCTCTTGGGAATGCTAGTCTCCAAATTCTCACTTATCCTCTCCTGGATGCGGCTTTGCCGTTTCCTTTAGCGCAGACCAAAATACTGCCTGCTTCTATAAAATATAGCTTGCAAAAAATTTCTCATTCGGGTGATTTTATCTTGAGTTTTGATCTGAGTTCTCATGTTAGGGTTGTCTCTTTTTTAAACAAAAAACCAGAAAGTATCCTTCAGAAAATAACTAAGAAAAATTTTGTTAATAGTTGCAATACAGTCGATGTAGAGAACTGCACGATGAAGAGTAATCAATTTGTTTCGGTTAAGATAACATCTCAACCATCGTTTAATCTTAAAGAACCTCTTAGTGTAGAAAACTTTCCATGTCGATTAGAAGTGCTTGATCTCAGTTATAACTTTCAGATATAACTATTCGGCCAACAGGCCGAATAGAGACTGTAGGCTGTAGGTTATAGGCTATAGGTTGATCGATACGCTGATTGAGATTTGAAGAGTCGTTCTGATAATT
>DATEBV010000282.1:0-4339 GCA_035287205.1 Chthoniobacterales bacterium
GGTTGTTCTAACACAGCATCAGAAAGATCTCGGGGCGCTCGTTATTGATATGGGAGGAGGGACCACGGACTTCCTTCTCTATCTTGATGGAGCGGTGCGTCATAGTGGCGTGCTTGCTTTAGGAGGAGATCATATAACCAACGATCTTTCCATTGGGCTTCGTCTTCCTATTGTACGTGCCGAATTATTAAAGATTGAAGAAGGATCGGTATTATCACCAGAGCGATCCTTAGGAGGAAAGATTAACCTTAAAAATGACCCTGGCTTTTTAGGAGCTGATATTGATCGTGTGATGCTCGATACGATTATGAATGCTCGTGTTCACGAAATGTTAGAGATTCTGCGTCGCGAGGTAGAACGGTACTGTCCTCTCGAGCTTCTAGGAGCTGGTGTAATGCTCACAGGAGGGAGTGCTCGATTACGAGGTATTAAAATACTTGCAGAGGAGGTTTTTAAACTTCCTGTGCAGATCACAGCGCCTCGTAATGTTTCAGGACCAACCTCAACCTTTGAAAACCCCCAGTTTTCAACAGCTATTGGACTGACCAAATATGCTAATGCTGTCTACAGCCAAATTCCTGAAGAGACCTTCTTTTCTAAGATTAGCAATACATTCGGAAGGCTTTTGAGAAGGCGTTGAAAGATTATAACAACGAATTTTAAAAATTAAGACTATCTAAATCTTGACGTAAAAACATTATTGAGCACTATTGAGCCATGTCGGACACAACTACTCTTTTTCGCGCTAGAATTAATACTTCCCAAATGAAAAAAGCAGAACGTGTTTTTCATACTCTAGGATTAAAAGCAGGGGATGCTGTTAGTTTGTTTTTTGCTCAAGTAGCCCTACGGAATGATCTTCCATTCCCTATTACAACACAGCCTCAGCGTCTTTTGTCAGACGAGGAGCAAGCCTCCCTTTGGAATGAATCCCTCGGTGATTACTAAAATTAACTCTTTTGAAGTATGGCTGGCTGATTTTGGATTTATTGGAAAAATTAGACCTGTTCTGATTTTATCAATTCCTCAAGAAAATGACGCCAGAAATCTTGTTGTTGTATTACCTCTAACCTCGCAAATTAGGGGGCTCCGAGGAGAGGTCAATATTGGCAAACCCAAATGGTTGCCAAAACAATCCGCAGTGAATATTCAAGGAATTGCCAGTATTGATGCAAATAAATTAGTGAGAAAAATGGGAAAGCTTACTGACTCTCAAATAACAAACATTAAAGAAAAACTTTGTGAATACTTGAGTTTATAAGTTAGAGTTTCAAAATATATAATCTACTCACAACAAACTGAATTCGCTACCCTTTACTCTTTATTCGTTACTTGTCTGCAATTAGCCCGAATATTTCATACCCATCTACTACGACTTGCAAGAAACCTGATAAATACTGCGTTGAACTTGAATTTTTCCCTCCGCTAAAAATAATGTCCTTCCTACAGCCACTGCGTAAAAACCCTTCGTCCGCCTTGTCTTATCAAGCTTCGTGCTACGTCTCGCTACGATATGTATGAAATATCCGGGCTAGGCCAGATACCAAACAAAATTTAAAATCCATTTTCAAAACTGGATCACTTTCGAAAAGATCTAACTCCCCTGTGTCAAATCCCCTGAAATCTTTAACCTCCAATCTCAAATTTCCTGTTTCTCACCTCATTATCGGTGTTGGGAATGCTGGCGTGAATGTACTAGATCGCCTCTTAGTAAGCGCCCCCTCTTTTTCCGGTCTTCTTGCGATTAATAATGATGCGGAGGCTTTGGCAGCTTCTGTAGTCACTAAACAGATTGCTCTTTCTGATGCCGAAGAAGCGGCTGTACTGATGGAGGAACTAGCACCACGCCTTGCTGAAGTATTGGCTGCGGCTTCAATTGTTATTCTTTGTGGTGGGCTTGGTGGACGGACTACTTCTACGCTTCTTCCTCAGATTGCAGAGATTAGTAAAGCTTCTAAAAAGCTAACTTTAGCTTGTGTTAGTTACCCTTTTTCTTTTGAAGGAAAAAGGGTGCAGTCCACGGCCTCTGAGGCCCTTTCTGCGTTAGAAGAGAAGTGTGATGGAGTGATTCTTTTTGATAATAATAGCCTGGGTTCTGCTACTGCTTCTACGGCATCTCTTGGAGAAACTTTTGAATTTTCTGATGAAGCGATGCAGGTTGCATTGCCTGCACTCCTAGCGATGCTTTCCAGTAAAGGTCCTGTTCGTATTACGCGTTCGGATTTGCTAGCTGCTCTTTCTAGGAGTGGGGCGAAGATTCACTTTGGTCATGGTCAAGCTACTGGACCTAATCGGCTTCATGAGGCTTTGGAGCGTGCTTTTAAGAGCCCTTTACTCGATCGTGGTCGTTCCTTAGCTAAGGCTCATGCAATTTTCATTCTTTTACGTGGACCTAAGAACCTCTCTTTTGCTGAGGCTCAGGCTGCCATGCAAGAAGTGGAGCGTGTTGCAGGCGAAGCAGGTGAAATTCAGCTAGGCGTTCATGCGGAAGAATCAGACGATGCTCCGCTTCAAGTTTTTATTTTGGCAACCCTAGGGGGGAGTACAAAGAAGGCTCGCCAGCAAGCAAAACCTTCCTCAGTTCAGAGTTCTTCAGTAAGGCCTAATGAAGTAACGAGTGAACTCTCTTTTGAAAAATCGCCTATGAAGGATGAGTTGAGCGTTGCTTTTTCGGAGGAGATAAATCAACCAGATTTAGATCAAACAATCGAGAATCCTAAGCCTGCGGTGGCAAAACCGAAACAGACGCAAGGAGCACTTAATCTTACCACAGCTCAGCGTGGTCGTTTTGATAAAAGTGAACCAACCATTGTTGAAGGAGAAGATCTCGATATTCCAACTTATTTACGGCTAGGGTTGAAATTGACGCTTTCGTAGCTACCAACGTCATAACAAAGAATTCACCACAAAGAACACAAAGATTACACAAAGAACACAAAAAAGAATTTTTTTATAAAAAAATTCTAAGTACAAAAAGCAGAAATCTTCTTTCTAATTTATCTGTAATTACGCTCCTAATCATAGCTAATATCCTGTACGGAAGCTATTTCAAAAGTAAAAAACTAGGTGCAAGCACAGGGCTAATTCTCCCAATGGGATAATAGGTTGAAATTTAATAAATAACAGATAACGCCAAAGCACATCAAAAAAACTTTTTTCATTAATCAGCTTCTCTCTGTATTTATCCCTTCCATCCCTGTTAATATTCTTTTTCTTTCATCCTCTTTCATCCATGTTTATGCATTTCGGTGAATTAGCCCTGGTGAAAGTATTCCTCTTCACTTTTCACCTTGTCACAAAGTGACCAAAAATTAACTTAAACTTAAACTCTCAACTTAAATTTATACCTGATGAGACCTGATAAATTCACTGTTAAGATGCAGGAGGCTTTGAATGGAGCCCTTGAAAGTACTTCGAAGTTTGGTCAGCAGGAGATCGATAATGACCATTTTTTGCTCGCTCTTTTAGAGCAGAGTGAGGGATTGGTTCGGCCACTTCTTGAGAAGATGGGAGTTGATACTGGAATACTTGCGCGTCAATTGGAGAAGCTGATCGCTTCTCATTCTCGTATTCAGGGAGGTGCTCAGCCTTTTGTTGGGAATGATCTTCGCAAAACGATTGACCGTGCGGAGAGTGAGCAAGCAAAGCTAAAAGATGAGTTCTTGAGTGCAGAACATTATCTGCTCGCTCTGAGTGATGAAAAAAATAAGACGGCCGAGTTGCTCAAGGCACAAGGTGTTTCTCGTGATAAGTTGATGAAAGCGCTTGTGGAGGTGAGAGGAAGTCAGCGGGTGACTGATCAGAATCCTGAAGGAAAATATCAGACATTAGAAAAATATGGTCGTGATCTTACTGAATTAGCTCGCAAGGGAAAGATTGATCCGGTGATCGGTCGTGATGAAGAAATTCGTCGGACGATGCAAGTACTCTCGCGTCGTACAAAAAACAATCCTGTTCTCATTGGAGAACCAGGGGTGGGTAAGACTGCCATTGTGGAAGGATTGGCACGGAGAATTGTTAGCGGTGATGTTCCTGAGTCGCTTAAGAATAAGCGTCTCGTTGCAATGGATATTGGTTCTATGATCGCAGGAGCTAAGTTCCGTGGAGAGTTTGAGGATCGTTTGAAAGCCTTTCTTAAAGAAGTTACTGACTCTGCGGGGCAGGTGATTCTCTTTATTGATGAACTTCATACGATCGTAGGAGCTGGTGCTGCTGAAGGATCTATGGATGCTTCGAATCTTTTAAAGCCACAGTTAGCGCGAGGTGAGCTGCGTACCATTGGAGCGACCACTTTGGATGAGTACCGCAAGTATATTGAAAAAGATGCAGCGTTGGAGCG
>DATEBV010000283.1:0-4534 GCA_035287205.1 Chthoniobacterales bacterium
AGCTGCAAATCATCAAAAAGAAGCGGAAGAATATAAGCAGAAAGCAGAGGAGCTACAAAAACAAGGGCTAAAAACAGAAGTGGATAGTATTGCTAACGAGCAGGCTGATGCCAAGGTTAAAGCTGATGATCAAGCTGCTAAAGAATTGAAAGAGGCGATTAATATTGCTCAAGCTGCTAAAGAATTGAAGGAGGCGAAGGAAGTTGCTCGCGCTACTTGGAATACAGCTACTGAGATAAGTCTTAGAGCTGATACTGCCGAAAATTTAGCTGCTAGAACTAAAGTTGAGAGTGACTATAGAGAAGCATATCGCCTTGCTCAAGAAGCCTCAAATGCTTGGTTTAAAACTGAAGAGGCTAAAAAAATTGCTTTATCCCAAATTGCTTTATCCCAAGCTCCTGATAAAGCTGTATTAATTGCTAAAATTAATGCATCAATTAATAGGAAACCTCATTATGACCAGCTTGCTACATTGGCTTTAGAAAATGCTAAAACAGCAGCTATTAAATTGCGCATTGATGCTGAAGTTTTAAAGCTTCCTGTCGAGGTTAGAGAAAAAGCCGCAAGAGTAATGATCCAAATAGAAGAAGCAAAGCAAGCATCTAAGGAAGAAAGTGATGAAGAATATTTGTCTCTTTGGGATAGCATTGCTATAAAGTTAGAACAATCAAGAGATAGTTATTATAAATTTAGCGAATTAGTTAGTCTAGGGAATTTCCAAAAAGCTTCCCTTTGGAAGAAAGTAGCAGAGGAATCGGCGGCTTCCACAGAAGGCATAAGAAGAGCTATTAATGTCTACAAAGCAGAAAAAGAAGCAGCAACTTTCACAGAAGGAATAACAGCTATTTATGATCCCTTCTCCTTCTTGTTACGGAATGAAAGTGTAGCTGAGCAGATAGAAAAAGAAACACGCTCTGCTTATTATCTATCAGATGTTTCTACATGGTCACTGAAATCGGCAGAAGCACTAGAGAAGTCAAATCAAATACAAGGTAAAGATAGAGAGTTATGGATAAACCTAGCAGAGCAATATACACTTGCTGTTGATTATGCAAGATACGCAGCTTCAGCTCTTAGTTCACGAGAAAGTGTTTTTAGTTCAGTTCCTTGGAATTTCACAAGTGTTCCTTGGAATTTAGCAGGAAGATCTGCCTATACATGTGCCAACTATAAAGAAAAAGAAGCTAAAGCGCGAGAAACAAGTAAAATAACCTTAGCAGCTGGCTACAGAGAAGCCATAGAAATCTCACTTAAAGCTGTTGAGCGATATAAACAAGCAGCTGAGATAGCACGTCAGAGGCAGGAAAAAGATCGTGATGCTATATTTGAGTGGCAAAATACAGCCAAGTCACTGGAAAAGCAAGCTGACTACAAAGCAAAAGAAGCTGAAGCACAAGCTGCAGGTAAAATGATTTTAGTAGCTGGCTATAGAGAAGCCGCAGAAACCTCATGTAAAGCTGCTGAGCAGTATAAACAAGCAGCCGAGGCTTACGTTGCAGAGAAAACAAAAGAGGCTGATAGTAGGAAGTGGACAGGTGATTTACTACAAAAGCAAGCCGACTATCAAGCAAACGGAATTGAAGCAAAAGATATAGCTAAAATGACTCTCTCAGTTGCTTATAGAGAAGCATCAGAAATCTTAGGTAAAGCAATAGAACAGTATCAACAATCAGATAATGCCGATGGCCTAACAGATCTATATTATTGGAGGAACATGAGAGAGTCTTTTCAATTGCAAGCACAGTATCAGGTAAAAGCAGCTGAAGCACAAGAAGCAGGTCAAACGATCTTAGCAATTGATTACAGCAAAGCTGCAGAAATTTCACAAAATGCTGCAGAACAGTTCAAAAAAACAGCCTTAGACTCTATCTCAGAGAAAAATCATTGGGATAATCCTAACTGGCATAGCGTAGGCCAGTCACTGCAAAAGCAAGCAGACTATCAGGCCAAAGCAGCTGAAGCGCAAAAAGCAGGTAAAATGGTCCTCTCAGCTGGTTATAGAGAAGCTACAGAAACTTCATGTAAAGCTGCAGAGCAGTACAGATTAGGAGCTGAGGCAAAAGCCTCAGGGAAAAATGATGCAGATGGTTACTGGTTTTGGAAAGGTAACTCATTGCAATCACAAGCTGATTATCAGGTCAAAGCAGCTGAAGCACAAGAACTAGGTAAAATAACTCTCTCAGCTGGTTATAGAGAAGCTACAGAAACTTTACAACATGCTGTAGATCAGTTTAAAATAGCAACTGAGATAAAGAAAGTAGAGGGCAATAGATACAGCTTGTATTTGGCAGGCCAGTCATTGCAAGAGCAAGCAGACTACCAGGCAAAAGCTGCTGAAGCGCAATATGTTGGTAAAGAAATATTAGCAGCTAGTTATAGAGAAGCTTATGTAATATTACAACGTGCTATAGACCAGTTCAGACAATCAGCAGAGGCCTATACTATAAGGAATAAGAATGATGGGGAACGATTAGAAAAAGAAGGACACGCAACACAGAAAGAAGCTAAAGAGAGAGTGAAGAGAGCAAAGACAGCAAAGAGTTTGCAACAACCAGAAATAAAAACAGAACAGGATCGTATTGCTAAAGAGCAGGTTGATACAAAGGCACAAGCTGATGCTCAAGTTGCTAAAGAATTAAAAGCGGCAATTGATGGTACTAATGTTGATATGGATAAAGCTACAGAAGTGGGTGGTAAAATTGAGATTACCCCTAACAAGGTGAATGGTATTGTTCAAGAGCAATCTTTATTACGAATAGAGGCTGATAAAAAGTTAATAGAAACATGGAAAGCAATGAAAAAGGAGATGCAGGAGAAGAAAAAGAAAGCTTATGAACAAGGAAAAACAGCTGAAGGTCATACGTGGAATAATGCATGTTGTGGTTTTGGTTTGGCAGAAGATAAACTAGAAAAAGCAATCGATGCGGAGGCAGCAGGAAAACCAGAAATAGCCCAGAAATGGCGCGAAGCAGCCGAGCAAAATAAATGTTCACTGGAACCTTATACCCAATCAGCGAGAGCTTATGAGCAAGGGAAAACAGATGAAGGTAAAAGTTGGAATGATGCAGGTAAGGCTTTTAATTATGCAGGAGAAAAACTAGAACAAGCAATCGAGGCGGAAGAAAGAGGAAAGGTCGCTGAGGCTCAAACTTTAAGAACAAAAGCTGCAAATCATCAAAAAGAAGCGGAAGAATATAAGCAGAAAGCAGAGGAGCTACAAAAACAAGGGCTAAAAACAGAACAGGATAGTATTGCTCAAGCGCAATCTTTATTAAGAATAGAGGCTGATAGAAGGTTAATAGAAACATGGAGAACAATGGAACTAGAGAAAAAGAACCAATCTGAAGACCAAGCAAAAGAACACAAAGAACGCCGGGTTTGTAAAGATGTTAGTACTATTTTTAAAGATGCAATTGAAAAACTAGAGAAAGCCATCGAAGCTGAGAGCGCGGGTAAAGTGGAAGAGAGACTCAAATGGCGCGCAGCAGCAGAGCAACAAGTGACTGCTGTGGAATTTTATGACAAAGCACTTATAGCCTATGCTGGAGGAAAGGGAAAAAGAGATGAAGGTGATAGTTGGCGTGATGTTGGTTCGATTCTTAGTGCTGTAGCAGGGCCATTAGTTAAAGCAATCGAAGCAGAGAATATCGGCAAGTCAGAAATAGCTAGAAAATATAGGGAAGTAGCTGAGCAATACAAACGTTCTATAGAACCTTATGCCCAAGCAGCCAGAGCTTATGCTGCAGGGAAAACAGCTGAAGGTGCTAGTTGGAATAAAGCCGGTGAGTGTTTTTGTAGAGCAGCAGAATACCTAATAGAAGCAATTGGTGCCGAGGTAAGTGGCAAGCCAGAAGAGGCTTTGAAAAGGCGCGAAATAGCTACCAAGTACCAACAAGCAGGTGAAAAGTATGTGCAAGCCGCGCAAGCTCGCTCCAGAGGAACTTTCTTTACTGGTGCTGGCCGTTTAGATTCAGAGGGGAGTGCTATGATGGATGAAGCATTTGAAATGACTAAAAAATTAGAAAATAAATAAACGGCTTACCTGTTAAGAAAAAATATCATCTTTAGATTCAAAAAAACATTTCATCCTAAAAAATAATCATGAAAACAAACAAAACTCTACAATATCTCTTCCTTGGAATATTAACTCCTTGCTGGCTGCTGGCTCAGTCAGAATCTTCCACGCTTCTTTCAGCCTCTTCAGCCGTGAGTGATTCTGTTGAACAGCGAGTCAATGAAAGTGAAAGGATGGAGTTATCAAGTCAGGAAATGGGCGATATTAGTACAGAGGAATCGATTCCAATACCATTAGCTCCCTACCTCTGTGGTGTTGGATCTAGCAAGCCCATAAAATCGTCCAAAGTACCAGTAGCAGAACTCGTCGTTGTAGGAGAACCTGGAGTTGCTGGAGTGACTGTTGAGGCCATTGTCATAGGACTGGAGGCTGAAGAAGCGACGTTAGGAGGAGAAATAGGGAATAACAACAAAGGGATCGCTATAAACAGCGCCTCAACCTTTGCAAGAGGAAGGGGAA
>DATEBV010000284.1:0-9200 GCA_035287205.1 Chthoniobacterales bacterium
CCCTCTTTGGAGAGAAGCTGTGCAGCTTTGAGGTGAAGCTCACGATAACCACGTAACGCATCGTTGACTCCTTTTCGTGTTCGGGCAAAAGGAGGTGGATCGAGGATAATGAGGTCGTACTCTTCCTGACGACGGGCGGCGGTGGTTAGGCAATCAAAGACATTGGCTCCAACAACTTTTAGAGAAACATTATTTGCCTTAGCATGGGCTTCAATTCGAGGAAGGTTATCAACCCCTGATTCTACGGCAGTTACTTCGGAAGCTCCTGCCAAAGCACAAGCGATGGCAAAGGCTCCTTGATTAGAAAAACAATCCAGAACGCGGCGTCCTTTTGCCCAAGAGGCAACGTCGCGATAGCTTGTTGTTTGATCGAGATAAAACCCCGTCTTCTGACCTTTTAAAAAATCAATGAGAAAGGTCATCCCTCCAATTTCTACCGAATGCTCTCCTGGATCAGATCCATGAAGTAGACCAACCCGCGGTTCTAATCCTTCTAATTTTCTTGAAGAGGAATCATTCCTCTCAATGACTGTTGTCACGCCGAGCACGTCAACAATTGCCGCAACAATAAGCTCTAGCCGCTGATCCATAGCTATGGTTGAGGTTTGCAGAACAGCCACAGAATCGTACCGATCAATAATCAATCCAGGAAGCCCATCGCTTTCACTCCAAACAACACGTCGCACCTTAGGATCAATCCCTAAGCGATCTCTAAACTCTTGTGCCCGCATAAGACGACGTTGAAAAAAATCAGCGTCGAGATCTTGTCGTTGATGAGAAAAACGTCGGGCAACAATCTGAGAACCCCCATGATAAATTGCACTCCCCAGCATCCGATCACGTCCATCCTTAATCGAAATAACATCACCATCTTTAGGTGTGCCAAAAACTTTTAATACTTCCGTATGGTAGACCCAGTCATGTCCATGAAGAATGCGAGCCCGAGGGCGAATAATAAGACCGGCCATAGGAAGAACATATTCGGCCAACAGGCCGAATATAAGTTTAAGTTATAAGTTTAAGTTTAAGTTGATTTTTGGTCACTTCGTGACAAGGTAAAAAGTGAAGCGCCATTTTTATTTGCACCTAGTTTTTTGCTCTCGAAGTCGCTTCAGGACAGGGTTTCAACATTTCTAGAAAAATTTTATCGTCTGAGATAACCGAATATTTACGAAAGAAAAAATAGTCACAAAAGAACACAAAGAATCACAAAAGAAGAAATCAAGAATGAAGGGGGGGGGGTAAAGAGTAACGTGCATTGATTGGGAATAGGAGATTTTTTTCTTCTATTTTTTTGAAATGAAAATTTTCCTAAAATGCTCCTTTTAAAACTCTCTCGTCTCTTAACTCGAATATTTCATACTGAATCGTGATGAGGCGCTGTGCAAAGCTTGTAAATACAAGGCGGATGAAAGATTTTGACGATGTGGCTGTATGTCTCATACTGTCCAAGGAGAAATCTGAATCCAACGTAGTAGTTATGAGTTTTCCACAAGCCGTAATAGATTTAGTATGAAATATTCGGGTTAGCTCTCTTTACCCTTTTTTTACTCTTCACTTCTCTAGTGCCAAATTTCTTTTTTGTGATTCTTTGTGTTCTTTTGTGGCTATTTTTCTGCCACTTACGGTAACGTTGCTACAAAACGACGTTGTTCACAACGCCTCAAGCCATTTCCGGGTACTCAAAAACACGCCCTTCATAATTACGCAGAACGACTTTTTCTTGGTCGTGGGAGAGGATATAGTTTGGATTGACGGGCACTTTACCGCCTCCTCCTGGTGCATCGATCACAAATTGAGGAATGGCATAACCGGTCGTGTGCCCTCTTAATCCTTCAATGATTTCAATGCCTTTGGCTACCGATGTCCTCAAATGGGCTGATCCACTAATCAGATCGCACTGGTAGAGATAGTAAGGTCGAACACGACACATCAGAAGTTTCTGCACCAGTTCTTTCATTACAGGAATACTATCATTGACCTTCGCCAGCAAAACACTTTGATTGCCCAAAGGCACGCCATGATTGGCAAGGCGTTCTAAAGCCTCACGAACTTCTATTGTTAACTCACGAGGATGGTTAACATGCACACTCATCCAGAGAGGATGATATTTCTGTAGCATCTGACAAAGCTCAGGAGTTATGCGCTGAGGAAGAAAAATAGGCACTCGTGTCCCAATACGCAGAAATTGAAGATGAGGAATAGCTCTTAATCGAGAAAGAATTTTTTCAAGTTTATCATCAGAGAAAAGCAAAGGATCACCTCCCGAAAGGAGAACATCGCGCACTTCCTCATGTTTTTCAAGATACTCAAAAGCTTGATCAAACTCGGTATGAAGCTCTTGTTCTCCCACTCCGCTCACCACACGAGAACGAGTGCAGTAACGGCAATAGGAAGCACAACGATCGGTAATCAGAAAGAGCACTCGATCAGGATAACGATGCACAAGCCCAGGCACAGGCATATGCGAATCTTCTCCGCAGGGATCAGCCATTTCTGAAGAAGCCGTATGAGTCTCTTCAAGACGAGGAATAATCTGACGACGAATGGGATCATCGGGATTATCAGCATCGACTAAGTTAAAATAGTGAGGAGTTATCGCCATTGCTAGCTTATGAGCCGAAAGGATAACTCCTGCACGTTCCTCAGAAGAAAGCTTAAGATGTTTTTCGAGTCCTTCTAAATTGGTAACGCGATTTTTTAATTGCCAATGCCAATCGTCCCAATCTTCGGCTGCTACGTTTGGCCATCGTCCGGGAGCATGAGAAAGAAAGTCCATATAGAGGCAAGTAACGGGTAAAGAGTAACGGGTAAAGAATTCTGAGGCGTAATTTACTACTTCAACACTATATGACTAACAGATCAGATTTAACCAGCGAGAAGAGCAGAAATTAACCGACCAGAAAGGTAAAGAGTAAAGAGTAAAGGGTAAAGAGTCCTGAGGCGCAATTTACTAAGTCAACACTACATGATTAATAGGTCAAATCTAGCCAATGAGAAGAGAAGAAATTAACCACAAAAGAACTCAAAAGAAAAAGCCGTCTCATACAGCACGGCCTAACAAATAACTTACGCATAACAAACGGTATTTTCAAAAAATAGATGTCGATAAAACAGAACTCAAAATAAATTTTAGGAATTACACTGGAAGCG
The DNA here is from genome assembly GCA_035287205.1 of Chthoniobacterales bacterium. Taxonomy (GTDB): domain Bacteria; phylum Verrucomicrobiota; class Verrucomicrobiia; order Chthoniobacterales; family UBA6821; genus CAIWMF01. The sequence goes on from DATEBV010000284.1 coordinate 3,154, forward strand.
CTTTAGCCTCCAACCGAAGGCAGCAGCCTAGTTCTATAAGCTTTACGTCGTTGTTTAGCATCAGCCAAGAATGCATTTTGGGCACTAAAGGATTCTTCCTCCTTGGGAGGGAGATGATAATGACCATCACTATCCATGATATGTGATTTAACATTATCTTTCCAAAACCAATCAAGAATTTCCTGAAGATGGGTTTTAACACCGGGATTGATAATTGGAAACAAGGTTTCAATACGCCGAAAAAGATTACGCGGCATCCAGTCAGCACTGCTAAGGAAGAGTTCAGGATTCCCTCCATTTTCAAAGCGAAGGATACGACTATGCTCCAAGAAACGTCCCACAAGACTACGCACTTCAATATTATCACTAACATTAGGAACTCTTGGACGCAAACAACAGATACCACGAATGAGAAGTTTTATAGGAACGCCTGCTTGTGAAGCCCTATAAAGAGCAGCTATCATTTCCTCTTCAGCAAGTGCATTCATCTTGAGCATAATACCGGATGGATTGCCCATTTGAGCATTAGAAATTTCTCGGTCAATGAGCGCAAGCAATTTCTCTCGCATATCATAAGGAGCAATCGTAAGTTCATTGAGATCAGGAACTTTAGAAACCCCTGTAAGGATATTAAACATAGCGGCCACATCAGAAGTAATCTCTTCCCGTGCTGTGAAGAGGCCAAGATCGGTGTAAAGACGCGCTGTCGAGGGATGGTAATTTCCTGTGCCAAGATGGACATAGCGACGAATGCGCTCTCCCTCTTTTCGAACAACGAGCATTGCCTTGGCGTGAGTTTTGAGACCGGAAAGTCCATAGATCACATTAATTCCGGCTTCACGCATCATGCGAGCCCATTTAATATTAGCAGCCTCATCAAAACGGGCTTTCAACTCAATGATAACAGTCACTTGCTTTCCATTCTGCGCTGCGGTAATGAGTGAAGAAACTAACGGAGAATCGCTACTTGTACGGTAGAGCGTCTGTTTAATAGCTAAAGTATGAGGATCCTCCGCTGCATGACCAAGAAAATCGGCAACGGTTTGAAAGCTGTCATAAGGATGATGCAATAAAATATCTCCTTTACGAAGATGCCAAAAAATATCGGTTTCCTCTTGAAGTGCAACTACTGTTACAGGAGTAAAACGTTGGTCTTTGAGGTCAGGACGGTCTATTTCAAAAGCAAGAGGCATCATCCTTTTGAGATTCAACGGACCATCAATGCGATAGAGATCATTCTCATGTAAATGAAAGAGATTCAGCAATCGATGGGAAATATCTGCAGGACAATTTTCTTGAACCTCAAGACGAATAGCGGCCCCACGATCAACATGGCGCAATTCTTCTTCAATAGTATGAAGAAGATTGTCCGAGTCCTCTTCATCAATAGAGAGATTACTATTTCGAGTGATCCGGAATATATGGGCTCCTACAACCTTAATTCCATAAAATAGAGATTCTACATGATGCTGAATAATACTTCCTAAGAAAACAAAATGGTATTCATCTGCTGTATTGGCACGAGAAAAAGGAACAATACGTGGTAGGATACGCGGAATTTGAACAACCGCTAAATCAGTATTAATATCTTCTCCTTCGAGCTGCACGGCAACATTGAGACTTAAGTTTAGAAGTTGAGGAAAAGGATGCGAAGGATCAATAGCTAGTGGAGTAAGTACAGGAAAAACAAAGTCACGAAAATAGTTAGCAAAATACTCTTGTTCCTCTGCAGGAACATCAGGATATTCGTGAAAGTAAATTTTTTGTTCCTGAAGTGCGGGAAGAACCTCTTCACGCCAACAACGATATTGGTCATTAACCAACTCTCTAATTCTCTTCGAGAGAGCAGCTAGTTCAGCGTGAGGCATCATTCCATCAGGGCCTGAATCAAGATTGCGTGCTTGATAGCGTTGCTTCAACATTGCTACATGGACTTCAAAAAACTCGTCGAGATTAGAACTGACAATGCCTAAAAATTTCAAGCGTTCTAGCAATGGATTTTCTTGATCAAAGGCTTGATCCAAAACGCGCTGGTTAAATTCTAGCCAGCTCAATCCACGATTAATATAAAGAGAAGGATTTACAGTTTCCATAAGCAATTATTTACGACAGACCTTAAGGTGGGGTAGTGAAAATCATAATATCCACCCTATAATTAGTGCTAGTTTTATGACTGCTAACGTTTCTTAAACAAGAAGAAATTCACCACAAAGAACACAAAGAACACAAAGAATTACACAAAGAACACAAAAAAAGAAAAAAGAATTTTTATAAAAATTCTTTAACATGTTAAGAACTAAAGAAAAACTGGATTTGCATTCACAATTCTTCACTTTAAAATTTTTTATAAAAAATTTTATCTATGTGTTCTTTGTGTATCTATGTGTTCCTCTTGGTGAATTTCTGCCAATTACGATGACGTTTTTATTTATGTTTACAGCTAAAAATAACTTTGGGATAAAATAATTCATAGCTCGTAATTATTTTAGCGGATTAGCCTCAGGATTACGAGTTTGATGATAAAGAGATCGTACAACACCTCCAATAGCTCCAACTACCCACCCACCACCGGAAGCAGAATAAGCAGACTGTAGAAAGGAAGTACCCAATGTTGCACTCTCCACTCCTCCAAGGACAACTCCTGCAAGAGCTCCATAATTAGCAAGGGCGGATGCTTCTTCAAAAACAGCATGAGGAGAAACCTGTTTAATAGTAACTCCAAAAAAATGACCGCTATTATTAGACTTCTTTCCAAGCTCTACTTCTGCTGCTAATTGCTTCGTCGCGCCGGGGCTCGAAGCATCGAGTAACTCCTGTACACTCAACTTCTGTGCGCCGTCGACTCCTTGCACTTCATCAGCATAAGCGAGTTTTGAATGAAGTCTATTTTTATTAGGGGATACTCTTGTGGATTCTGAACTAGGGGCTATTTCCTCAGGATGAAAATCATTGAGAGAGACTTCCTCAAAAGTTGTCGAGTCATCGTCCTCACTTTCTTCATCATCCAAAGGATGTATATTCTCTCCTTTTAATTCTTCAGTTTGATCTAAAGCGGATTTAATAACACTTTTGGTTGTACCGAGAGCACCTGCTATATTAGCTCCTAAATAGGCACCACTCAAAGGAGTTCCTAAAGGCAAACCAATCAGAAAACCTAGGCCAGCACCACCTAAAGCAGCATAGTTGCCCTCCGTTGAGATGCGTCTTAAACTCCGCTCATTAAAAACGCGTTGAATCGATTTGCCAAAAAAGTTACCCAAAGAATTCTTAGTAGAGGTCTCTGGAAGTGAATTTTCTTCGACAACCGGAGTTGCAACAGCACGGTGTTCTTGAAAAACATCCTCTTTGACTTCTCCCTTCTCACTTACACTAGAAGTCTTCAGAAGATCTTTGAAGGAGACATATCCTGCAGATGCTGGAATTTTTGAGTTCAAACAATTGATTCTGAATCAGAAAACCCAATATCGCCTCGAATGGACTCAAGCTGCCGAAGTGCACGGCTTTTGGAATGAGGACGATTACGAACACGAGAAACAAAGCTCGCTATTATAGGAACAACTATCACCACTCCTGCAGCCAAGAGAAACATAGAGGTTCTACGACGAGCTTGACTACTCATCTTATCAGCAATAAGAAGACCAAGACCACACCCAGCAGCAGCTTGTGTGATAGCAATTGTTCCAGAAACAGGAAGATTTTCTGAAAAGTTAGAAAGAGATAATTGAGACATAAAAAACGTAATTATTCGGTTAAAAGGTCGAATAATAGTTGTTAGTTGTTAGTTCGTAACTATTCGGCCAACAGGCCGAATAGTTAGTTTAAGTTATAAGTTTAAGTTTAAGTTGATTTTTGGTCACTTCGTGACAGGGTAAGAAGTGAAGCGACTTTTTATTTTCTCGAGTCTTTTAAGAGTTTAGGAGTTAAAGCTTCGGACTACAGATTGCAGGAAAAAAAGATTGAAAACCAGTTTTTATTTTAAACTTACTGCAATGCAGGAAAAAACTATACAATGTCTTTAAACTACACCTTCGCAACCCAATCATTTGGTTCAGGTCCGACCTCCAGAGGAGGGGAGCTGAACGCTCACCCTCCAAAGGAGGAGGGATCTGGACGCCTACTTGGTGTCGACCTTGGATCTGCCCGCATCGGCCTAGCCCTTAGCGATGAACTTGGCTGGATGGCTCACCCTCTACAAACACTTAAAAGATCACCTGAAAGTGCTCAAGAGATTGCCTTAATTGCTTCCGAAAAAAAAGTTACTACTATCATCGTTGGCCTCCCTCGAAATATGAATGGTACTTATGGTCCAGCAGCGGAACATTGCCAATCCTTTGCTAAAGAGCTTCGTCAGCTTACTCAAGCCACAGTCATCCTCTGGGATGAACGTCTCACGACGGCAGCGGCGGCACGCCGACTGCATGAAACAGGCCTCAACAGCAAACAACAACGCTCCATTATTGACCAAGTAGCTGCTCAACAAATTCTGCAAGATTGGATGGACGCTCAGTCGAAGATAGAAGATGGGAGATAGAAGATAGGAGGTTAGTGAGCTCAAACCAAACTGAAGTATTTTCGTATCAACGTCACCCTAAAAGGAAGAAGGAATAGTCTCAAAAAAACACAAAAAAACGAAACTTAGCAGTGATCTTAATTGATTAGTTTGGCTAAGCTGTTTCGCAGATATTGGTGCTCTATGTTTCCGAAGGATTTCAATTCCTACCCACCTTATTTTTTAGGATATCGAACATTCTTTATCTTGAGTTCTTAAAATCGTTAAAGAATTTTTATAAAAATTCTTTTTTTGTGTTCTGGTTCTTTGTGTTTCTTTGTGCTCTTTTGTGGCTATTTTCTTCCTTCTTCTTCCAATTCAATTTGAGGTCACTTCGCCTGCTTTAGCAGGCCTCGCCCCCATCTTCCGTCTTCTATCTTCTACGAAGTTCTATGCGCCTTAAACTTATCATTGCCTATGACGGCTCTTCTTTTGCTGGATGGCAAAGTCAGTCTTCAAAGCGAGGTATTCAAGACCATCTTGAGAAGGCCTTAATGGAGCTTACTGGTCGTCGTATTATTCTTCATGGAGCCGGTCGCACTGATGCAGGGGTTCATGCATTAGCTCAATGTGCTCATATTGATCTAGGAGAGGTTCATGAAAAAATGAGCGATCCTGCTCGTTGGCGCACAGCTTTAAACGCTTCTCTGACTCCAGAACTTCGTGTTTTAAAAGTTCAAAAAATTAGCCCCTCATTTCATGCTCGTTTTTCTGCTAAGAGTAAAATCTATCGCTACACAATCTGGCATGGAGATGTCATGCCTCCCTTATATCACCAAAGAGCGTGGCATCTCTATGGTCCCTTTGATTTCCAGCTACTCCAAGAACTTGGAAAGGCTATTATTGGAACTCATGATTTCCGTGGATTCACAGCAAAATTAGGAACTACACTCAAAAACACACAACGTACAATCCATTCAGTGTCTGTGGTGCGTCAAGGAGCGAAGATCACCATTTCATTTCATGGGAATGGATTTCTCTACCATATGGTGCGTATGCTTGTTGGAGCAATGGTTCGTGTTGCTCAAGGAAAAAGCACTAAGAAAGAATTTCTCAATCGCCTTCATTCAGGAAAGCCAGCAACTGCGCCAAAACTCGCTCCTGCGGGAGGGCTAACTCTTGTGAAAGTTTTTTATAAAGACAAAAACGAATATAAAAGAAACGTGAGTTCAAACTAAACTGAAAGACTGGAAGAAGGAATAGCCACAAAAGAGCACAAAAAAACACAAAAAAACACAAAAAAAGAAACGTGGCAATGGGCTTGATTGATTCGTTAGCCTAAGCTGTTTCGCTGCTATTAGTGCTCTATGTTAAAGCAAAATCTCAATTCCTACCTCTCTTGTTTTTTACGATAGCCAACATTCTTTATCTTGAGTTCTTAAAATCGGATGGAGTCACGGGGATTGCGCCCCGTGACCCTTCCACACCACCGGACATGCGGATCTCGCATCCGGCGGTTGAGCAGAGCAGAGGTCATTTGACTGCCTCCGCGAGTTCC
>DATEBV010000285.1:0-6004 GCA_035287205.1 Chthoniobacterales bacterium
ATGTTATAGGCATGCTTAAACGCTTTAAAATTATTGCTGACCGTTATAGAAACAGAAGAAAACGATTTGGATTAAGATTTAATTTAATTGCAGGATTCTACAATATGGAGCTCTCATTATGAGTTTTGAAAGAAGTCTATTACAGAAACCAAAACAACGCCTCTTAAAACTGATCAAGTCTCTTCGATTGATAATAACTCACCAGAATCAATAATATCATCACAAACACCAGAAAGTTTAGTAAAAAATCGTTCTTGGCAAGAATGGTGGGGTCATCTTACGGATGCACAACAAAAAAGCATTGTCGAAGTTGCAGTTGTCGCCAGTGCTACTGCGTTAATTATTACTTGCCCCGAAGCTGTTGCTATTATTCGCTCTGAATGGATGTGCATTGTCTGTATTCCATGTATCTTCGAATTTTATGATAAAGTCTCTACATGCCTAGGAGCTTTTTGGGATTAGCCATTCGGACAATAAGGCCGAATGTAAGTTTAAGTTGATTTTACTCTTTACCCTTCACTTTTCTGCCACCCTACTCCTGCGATCCTTCCCAAAAAATCTGCGCTGCCATCAGCCAATCGCGCTCTGATACACGTTCACGAGCAGCAATCCCCCAAGCTTTCCGGAGCTTTTCTTCTTTAATTAGATAGCGCATAGCTTCTGTTAATGCATCAAGATCGAGAGCCTTCGTAATTAGCCCGTCTTTCTCATGCCCTACAAGGTCTTTTGGTCCTCCAACATCAGAAACAATCACAGGTAATCCACTCGCTTGAGCCTCAATAACGACATTGCCAAAAGTGTCTGTTGTACTCGGGAAAACAAAAAAGTCTGCAGAGGCATAAGCTGCCGCTAACTCTTCACCATGCAGACTTCCTACAAAAAGTCCTTCGGGCAAGAGTTCCTTCATGGTTGAGAGATAGGGACCATTACCTACAAAGAGAGTTCGCACCTTCACTCCTTGGGCTAGGAGACGCCGAAAGGCAGCAGCCAATAGATCCAGATTTTTTTCTCGAGAGATACGTCCTACATACAATGCTCCCACTTCTCCTGACTTCAATAACCTGTCTTCACAGTCTACTGAAGCAGCGAAGGGCTTCGTCACTCCGGTGCTCGAGTCTTCAGGTATGCCATATACATTCCGAACTCTGCGCTCCGAGGTTCCTTGCCCTTCATCAGCCTCAGCGACTTTGAAGGCAGGTTCTAAGCCTCGCTGTGTCCAAAAAGTAGAACAGCGCTTTTGAGGATGAAAAAAGACCGTATCAAGACCACGCGGGAAGATATGAATTTTCTCCTTGGGAAAACCACGATCAACCCAACAACGCCGATAATGCTCTGAGTTAACATAGATCATGTCCATTTGAGAATAGAACCAATGCATGTAATTCCATGTTAAGGTCTCCATTAATCCATCTTCCGTTAGAATCCGAACATATTGAGGAAAATCAGTGTGATAAATACCAACGGTCGGCAAACCAAGTACCTTAGCAGCACAAAGAGCTCCTAACCCCACAGGACCAGGAGTACTAATAATAATTTCACTAAATTTTTCTTTCTCAAGGTAATCGATAATCGGCAAGAGCGGTGGAAAACTCAGTTTCTGAAGTTCATACTCTGGCAATTCAAATTCTCCAATCGGTTCAAAATTTTTAAAGGGAATCTCAAGATCTTTTACTTCCATCCTCGAAACCATTACCGTCAGATCATGACCCTGCTCCACAGTAGCTGCCGTCATTTTCTGGATAGTGATTGAAACTCCATTAACATCATCAAGAGTATCGGTAAACCATGCCCGACGCCGATTGCTTAATAGGTCAGGAACTTGACCGAACATTGCAAGAGCAGCCTGACGAAGACGTTTTAGCGGAGGTCGACGAAAAGCATAAAAATAAGGACTTAAGACCGCTACAAGCGGCACGACAGGACTAACCATCTGGATACTTTCAAGCAATTTTCCACTCTTAAGTTGTGAAATAAATTGAATAATAAATCGATAAGCAAGACGGCTTGCCAGAAGATTAGCTATTCCAAAGGCACGACGACTCGGATCTTTCACACCATCAATCTGACGCGCTAGGTCCGCTTTCATCGAGGAGTCAGCAAGAGAGTGCGAAAGCTCTTTCCAAAGAGAATGATTTCCTGAACGAACCATTTCAAAAATTTTCCCACTAGCAATCCCTTGAATTAAAAAACTCCACTTCTCAGAAGCTGAGAAAATTGTAGGGTTACGCCCTTCCATAAAACGACCAAAGGCTTTCTCAAGAAGTTTTAATCCTAAATTATCCTTCTTTCCACTCCAACGCTCTTTGGCAAAGGAAAAGGCAACTTGATAGGTATCTAGCGCGAGAGATAGAGGGGAACCACTCGGCCCATGAGCCACACCATGCCCTTTTCTCAATTTATCAAGAAATTCCACAGCATTTTTGACCCCATGAACTTCCGTATAAGCTCTCCCCATCATCGTACCACCATGGTCATCAGACCCTCCAAAAAATAGCTTCCTCCACGGCTCCTCATGCGTAGGACCCACCCCTGTCTTATCAGAAAAACGCTCGATATCTTCTGGATTCAGAGAAAAGAAAAATCGCGTTACCTCATTGAGGAAAGAAGGACGCCTCCCATTGACACCCTCAATATGGCGAAAAAGAAGTGCTAACTTCATGAGATGCAGCGGCTGCAACTGATCGATAAAACCCGTTAATGGAGCGGCAACACCATGCGCAATTTCCTCCTTAGCTAGATAGGATTGCAATTCATAGATATTCTCTTTGGATTGTTGCACAGCACGATGCTGCTCTTCGGTAATGCCCCAAAGAAGCAAAGAAACACGGCACCCATCTTCAGGAAAAATAGCCGTTACTTGCTCGCTAAGAAAAACACCTTCTAAATGAGCAATCTCCAAACACCCCTCAATAGAATCATAATCCGTAAAGGTAACAAAATCCATTCCTGCATGTCGCAGTTTTTTATAAAGATCATGTGGCTTTGACATGCTTGAAGGCACATCAAGGCGCCTTAACAACCATTCTGAAGAACGCTTACTATGATAGGTATGGAGATGAAGATCGACTTTAGACACGACAGTAGGTTACAGACTACAGGTTATAGACTACAGCAAATTCGATATAAAACGTAACACGCACGCAGAGCAGAAAAGAAGAAAATAGCCACAAAAGAACACAAAGAAACACAAAGAAACAGAACTCAAGATAAAGAATATTCACTATTGTAAAAAATGAAGGGGCGTAAGGATTGAGATCCTGCTTCAACATAGAGTACCAATAGCTGCGAAACAGCTTAGACTAACGAATCAATCACATTCACCGCTAAATTTCCTTTTTGTGTTTTTTGTGTTCTTTTGTGGCTATTCCTTCTGTCTATTACGAAGACATTGGTACAAAAAAGCCCAGCGCTTTTTCAAGCCACACTTTTCCTTTTTGAATATTAGCACCTCGACAGCCCGCTTGTTCAGACCATTCTGGCCAACGCTCAATACTGGCAAAAACCTCATCGACAATAGATTCCAGAGAATCCAGACCAAAGCGCTCTGCAAAAATCCGTAGATCTTTTAATTGAGGTGTTCTCGTACCATTCACACGCATAGCGTGCATGTTCATTTTATTCATACCAGCACTTAAGGTAAGGTTTAATCTGGCAGGCTATCCCAAAACAAACCATGCAATCCATTAAAAGCAGGATCATGATGAGTCTGAACAGTGCTAGCCACAGCAAGCGGCAGATGAAACGGCGAAAGCTCCAAACCTCGCTCCAACCATTCTTTGTCATATTGAAAATAAATATAACCACTCGAAGGATCATCGGCCAGCCTGCCAATTCTTATCGTATCTTTGTAAAAAACTTCTAGAGTCATGGCTTGAATGATTTTCCTCGTTGGCGCTGAGGCTTTGGAACAAGTTCATCGAGTGATTGTATTGGCAATGGCTTGAAAAGTTCTTCTAATTCTTTAGCTCGTTGGAAAACCACAGCAATGCGATGAAGACGTTCCAGAGAAATTTTTCCCGTCCGCTCAAAGAGCTGATACGTCGCTAAGCGAATAGCAGCACGAGAAGCTACTTCTTGCTGACTCCACCCGCGCCCCAGACGAAGAAATCGCACACGAAGCGCCAGACTTTTAAGAGCGTGCTGTGTTGTCTTTATTGAATGTCCTAGAATCATAGAAAGCCTGTAACCAACGTCTATGAAGACGGTAGTAGTGTTTAATAGTTTAAATGTTCAGGGGTTTTTAATGGAAAGTTTTTCTGAAGCCCTTATATTTTATCCCCTAAACTCCTAAACAACTACTAAGGCGCCTACCTTGGTAGTTAAGAATGCCTAATATATTAAGCGTACTGCCATAAAAAAGTCAATAACAGATATTATATTATCAGTTAGATCATATCCTTTTAGAAAAGAAAAAGAGCAAATGTTTAGGGAGCTTGTGCAACAACTGGAATTGGGAATTGAATATCCCAATTCTCTTTACCTTTCACTCTTTACTTCTTCTTTCGTGTCCTTTTGTGTTCTTTTGTGGTTAATTCTCTTCTTTTCTGATCGTTTCTTTTGTGGTTAATTTTTTACAACAGTGAAGAGGTTTCGGTCATTCCTTTCTTCTGCCTGCATTCCTCTATCTCTGAAGACCAAGCAGCTCTCTTTGTTTCAGCTCTTTTAAGTTCAAGATTATACCTAGAACGTTTTATCGTCACCATCGCTCCCTCATAATAATCAGTCACTTGTTCCTGATACGTCTTGTAGAGTCCTGCGAGATGGGCATAAGCCTCCGCTGCTAGCGCTGCCTCTTCTAGAGCTTCACGCCAACCTTTCTCTGAGGTTTCTTGTTGTTCTGCTTGTTCTTTAGCGAGGGCTGCTACTAAAGCAAAATAAGATGCCAATATCATATAACTATCGAAGTAAACACCTTGATAGTTGTTTAGAAGTTGAGGAGTTGAAAAGTTTAAAGAATAAAATGCCGGAGCTACAGAAATTCTGCTCTAAACTACTAAACATTAAGACCATTAAACACTACCAACGTTTTTATAGGCGTTGATAATTACAATTTCATTTTATTTACTGCAAAACAAAACAACGTTGCAAATGTTGTCAACATTTGTGACATGCAGCAAATGTTGGATTCTATATCAACTTACTATTGCAAACAAGCAAATACACTGTTAGAGAGAGTCCGTAAATTTTCCTTTGTCGCCACTCAATAGCTCCTGAACAGCCATCATGATACTTTCATTCCTTTTTATCCCCACCTTAGCTGCCACTCTTTCCCTGACTAGCACTAATAGAGTTCTTTCCAAACTTGCTTATGCTGATGAAGTACAAGACGCTCACGGAGCGCAGAACTTGAGTGTACAGACGTACTCGACGGTTCGAGCACCGGAGCAACGAAGTAATTTATTAGCAGAAGTAGAGTTTCGAAAGAACTCTACCGAAGTTACTCAGGAACCTGTTGCTCTCCAACAGCAAGTAAAACAGTCATCATCTACTAATGCTGAAACAGTACTTAACCAAGAGGCAAATTCGATGTTACAAGCAGTCTATGTTCATCGAAAACCTCCTCAAGGATTCTTATCTCCTTATGATGCACTTGCTACCATGCCTCATAATATTTCTGAATATAAACATGCTTCAGGAAATTGGTTTGGAAGCCGCGATACGTTAGATGCTCATGGAGTTGAATTTTCGGCTACTTATACTACAGACATGGCAGGTAACCCTGTGGGAGGTATCCACCCTGGAGGTTTTACTTATGCTGATAACTTTTCTTTTGGCTGTCTCGTGGAGACAGAAAAACTCTTTGGTTGGCATGGAGGTTACTTCACGATTAGTTCTCTTCAGCGTGATGGCAATAGTCTTTCTCAAAAAAATATCGGCAATCAATTTACCGTCCAACAGCTTTATGGAGGTCAAACATTTCATTTCTATGAACTCTCTTATGAACAACGGGAGTTTAATGATCATGCGAGCTTAAAATCAGGACGCATAGCTGCAGGTGATGAAT
>DATEBV010000286.1:0-27468 GCA_035287205.1 Chthoniobacterales bacterium
GGTCTTTAAAAGGAGGTTTGGAACAATTAAAGCGAAAAAAATACGTCCCAAGATAAGGAGACACATGAAAATCTTTCTTGTTCTTAAGCTCTTCAAGAAGAGAAGGCGGAGCAAGTTCTTTATCGATGAGAAGATCCGCCTGCCCCGCTGCATAAAAATTGTAGGCAACATTAGCTTTACTAATAGGAAGTGCTTCGACCGTTTCTAAAGCAACATGAGCCGCATCCCAATAATAAGGATTCTTCTTCAAAACAATTTTATCATTAATCCGCCACTGCGAAAGTACGTAGGCACCATTGCCTATAATATGCTCTGGCTTGATCCAGGCATCGCCAACACGATCAATTAGATTAACAGGAACAGGATAAAGTGAGGTAAAAGCACAAAGCTGCAAAAAGTAGGCTGTTGGTTGCTGCAACACAACCTTGAGGGTACGATCATCCAGAGCCTGTATCCCAACTTTAGAAAAATCAGGTTCTTTACCAGAAGAAAAATCCTCAGCTCCTCGCACTATAAAAAGCTGGTAATTATAAGCCGACCCAGTCGCAGGCAAAAGAGATCGTTTCCAGGAAGCAACAAAATCTTGAGCTGTTATAGGTCGGCCATCAGACCACCTTGCCTCAGAACGCAGATGAAAAATATATGTCAGTTTATCAGGTGAAACATCCCAAGAAGAAGCCATTCCTGCCTCCAAAACTCCCGCACGATTAAATCGCAAGAGCCCTTCAAAAAGCTCATTAACAATACGTGTATCAGGCTGCCCTATCACCAGCGTAGGATCGAGGGTCTCTGGTTCCACCCCATTAACAAAAATAAGATCTGCTTTTTTATTTTTCCCATGACATCCCATACAAGCCGTAACAACCAAAATAGTTACTAGTTGAAATGTTAAGCGATTACGCAGCGATTTGAGAACACTTGTAAGATTTTTATTGCTTAGACGAATAAATAATAAGCGCTCCATGAAAAGTAAGTAAGACACAATAGATGGTTATGAAATAGCCGCAAAGAATACTCACAAAAAACTCAAAGAACAAGGAGTGGTTCTTATGGAATGATGACAACAGCTCCATCAACTGTTTCCTTCCTGACTGATTGAAGTGCTTCATTGGCTTTTTCAAGAGGAAAACAAGTAACGCGTGGCCGAAGATTTGTCTTGGCTGCAAGATTCAAAAAATCATGAGCATCTTGGCGTGTCATATTTGTTACACTCCGTATCTGTCGTTCTCCCCAAAGAAGCTTATCATAATCAAAAGCAGGCATACGATCTAAATGAATCGCATTAATAGCGACAACACCCGCTTTACGCAGACTTGCTAAGGCATGAAGGACCACATCTCCACTGGGAGCAAAGGTAATCGCACGATCTAATGCTACAGGAGGTTTTTCTTTCTCACTACCAATCCAGATAGCGCCGAGTGACGCAGCTAATTTACGATGAGCATCTCCCCTTGTTGAAACATAAACTTCACAATTCCATTCCTGAAGAACGGCAATTGCCAAACTTGCGGAGGCCCCAAAACCAAACAGTCCAACACGCTCTCCTGGCTGAACACCTGCAACTCTCAAACTGCGAAAGCCTATAATACCTGCACAAAGAAGAGGTGCCGCGGAAACAGCATCAAGATGATCGTCTAAAGGAATAACAAAATCAGTCCTCACCAAAGCATACTCGGCATAACCTCCGTCTACGGTATAACCAGTAAAAATTGGCTGGTCACACAAATTTTCCATCTGATGACAACAGTAAAAACAAGTATTATCAACACCTCCCATCCAAGAAACACCCACGCGTGTTCCTAAAGGTAATGCCTCTGTTTCCCCTTCGACTACTTCACCAACAATTTGATGACCCGGAATCAAAGACTCCTTCAACGGTGGAATATCACCATCCACGATATGCAAATCCGTACGACACACCCCACAGGCAAGAACACGAAGTAAGAGGTGACCTTCCTTAAGTTTTGGTCGAGAAACTTCCTCGATAAAAAGTGGTCTCCCAGAAAGAACTTGTTTGGGTTTAAAAATAGCAGCTTTCACAAATTTCTAAAAAAAACGGTAACTATCCAGGAATTACCTAGATAGCTACCGTCTATTTGTTAATCAATTTTGATTTCTAATGCTTTCTTTTGATGTTCTTCACCTTTGGGAAGGTGCATGACCAGTAATCCATTATTGAATTCGGCCTTAATCTTCTTTTCATCTACGGTATCAGGAATTGAAAATGATCTTAAGAAAGAGCCGTAACTTCTTTCAATACGATGGAATTTCTTTCCTTTTTCCTCCTTCTCAGATTTCCGCTCACCCGAGATGCGAAGCACTCCTTTTTCAACACTAATCTTCACTTCTTCCTTTTTCATTTCCGGAAGCTCTGCTTTTACCAGATACTCCTTTTCATCTTCGATAATATCGACAAGTGGAGACCATTCAATTCCCATAAGCTCCTCCTCATCAGCGCAACATCCCGGATGATGATGCGTATGAGAATGATTGTCTAAAAGATGACCAAGTTGACTACGAACTTCATTTAATTCCCGAAAGGGATTATATACTAATTTCATAACGGTTTTTTTGCCCTCTTTCTATCTTAGACTACTGCCGCAGATTGTTTCCCCGCTCTGGTATTCAGAGCCTCCTATATCGTGCGCGGGAGAAATTTGAGGTTTTACATTGCAATTTTTGACTCTAGTAAGGCGGAAGAGCGAGGCGCTATGTGAACATAACGTAAGCGCTGATAACGCTGTTAGAGTTAAAAAAATGTGTAGAAATCTCGAAAGTTGACCGCTCACAGTATAAATACCTATGTATATTCAGGGCTTCATACCATGCGACTCCTTATTCTTCGCAGCACAGAAAAATTTAGAAAGAAGTCTTTTGTCAGTGGAAGGGTTAATTGACGAAGTAAAATAAGTTCCACTGCAATCCTCATTCTTCTTCGTAGACCAAGCAGACAATCTCACTTTAAAAAAGCGGCTGTAAGATGAATCTTTAAAAAGCGTAATCCTGTTTTATTTTTCCGACAAGCAACAAGTAGAGCTACCAACGTCTTTATTTCTGCGAAATAAAGAGACGTTGGTATTAATGGCACTTTCGCTGGCCTATTTACCTGCGAAGTAAACTCTCTTATGCGTTTGCCGAAAAAAAGAAACATCAATTTTAACCGCTTCTCGTCTTTCGAATGGTCAATGAAGTTGTAAAACCAACTGTCAACTGACAACCGACAACTGACAACTCTAACGTCTACCTTATTAGTTGCTCCTTTACTGGTTTGGAATAGTCCTAAATTAGCCTTAACTTAGCGCTATTCCTGCCTGCCCCCATTCCCCTGAATCAAACTATGAAGTTTGCTTTAATGCTAAGGATGCCCTCTCCGAAAGAATTGTTTTTCCTGTAGCTCCCAGTGAAAGCAATGGCATGGAAGATGCCCGCTTCGTCCATTTTAAAAAAGAAGATGCTAGTATCATTTATTATGCTACCTACACAGCCTACAATGGACATTCCATCCTCCCTCAGCTTTTAAAAACAACTGTTTTTTAAGCTTTCGCGCCGTCACCCTTAATGGAGATGCCGTTCAGAACAAAGGCCTCGCCTTATTCCCTCGCCTTATTAATGGCAACTACGTGATGACTTCACGCCAAGATGGAGAAAGCCTTTTCCTCATGTACTCCGACAACTTGCATTTTTGGAGCGAGCCCAAAATCTTACGTCGCCCTGGTTTTTCGTGGGAAGGTGTAAACATTGGCAATTGCGGCTCTCCCATTGAAACAGAAAAAGGATGACTCCTCATCACTCATGGCGTCGGTCCCATGCGTAAATATTGCATTGGTGTCATGTTGCTCGATCTCAATGATCCTTCGATCATCCTCAGCACCTTGAAAAACCCACTCATCACACCACTCAAAAATCAACGTGAAGGGTATGTTCCCAATGTAGTCTACAGCTGTGGTGCCATGATCCATGGCGATCGCTTGATTATTCCTTATGGCATGAATGATACGGCAACAACTGCTGTTACCATTCAGCTGAAAGAACTCTTTGAGGCTTTAGAAAAAGATCGTGTTGCTTAACCGAGCAGAGGGCAGCCTGCCCCTATTCCCATCGGATTTATCTGCTGTAATCGCTATATCGATCGCTATCTTCTTTCGTTGTCTCCTCAGCAGAATTAAAGATAGATTCTCCTTCAGATTTTAACCTATCTCCTTCAGCTTCATTTCCTTCAAAATAATCTGCAGCTGCCTTGGTAAAAAGATCAGCAGAGAGCGTAAACTGCTCTGCTGCTTCTCTCCATTCTAGTTTATCTATTGCCTCACTATTACTGGCCCATGCTGCACGCTGCAAAGCGATACCTGCCTTTTTCCAACAGGCAGCTTCCTTTGTTTTTCCTTCAGCATAAGCTACAGCTGCCTTGGTAAAAAACTCGACAAAGCACGCAAGTCGCTTGATATGCTCGCGCCATTCCAGAGCTACTTTTGGCTTGCCTTCACCTTCTGTATCAATAGCTATTTCTATTGCATACGCCCAATCCGTTATTATATTACTAGCACGATGCCAACAATTTCCTTCATTTAAATTGCCTGCAGCGTAAGCTGCTGCTGTCTTGGTGTAATGCTCGGCAGCCTCTCGGTATTTCAGAGCTACCTCTGGTTTTCCTTCAGCATAAGCTATGGCTGCTTTGGTATAATACATGGCAACCTCGCGGTATTTCTGTGCAATTTCTGGTTTTCCTGCTGACTCAACCTCTATGGCCATTTCTAGGCTTTCTGCGGCTTCATAAAACGCATATGCAGCGCTACCACAAGAAATGCTTTTGTCTGTTTCTCCTTCAATATGGGCTCTCAGTGATTGAGTAAGATACTCCACAGAATACGCATTTTGCTCTGCAGCCTCGCGCCATTTCTTGGCCACTTCTAGGTCACCTACTTCATCTGATACAATCGCTTTTTCTAGCTTCTCGGCTTCCTTTTTAACATCATCATCCCAAGGATCAAATCTATCTATCTGTCCTCTAGAGTAAGCTGCTCCCATTTCTGCATACAATTCGCCAGTGCATTTATGTGCCTCTGCTACTTTGTGCCACTGCAGAGCCTCTTCTACCTTATTGACACTTTCTAACTTGATCGCTTTTTCAAGTTTTTCTGCTACATTTATAAAAGAAAATCCTGCCTCACTCCAACTTTGACCTGCCTTTTTCCAACGCTCAGATTCTTCTGCGTTTTCTTTTATAGCGTAAGCTCTATCTGATTGAATATGAAGTTTACCAGCAAGTTTATATGCCTCTGCTACTCTACGCCATTTCAGAGCCTCTTCTACCTTACCGACACTTTCTGCCTCGATTTCTTTTTCTAGTTTTTCTGCTGCATCTTTAAAAGCTAGACTGCCAAAGCATGCATTAAATGTATATGAACTCTCAGTTATCGCATATTCGCCGGAACGTTTGTATTGCTCTGCCACTTCACGATATTTTTTAGCTTCTTCTGCCCTACCAGCAAGATCAGCTTTAATGGCTTTTAATAGATTACTTGCTCCATTATTAAATGCAAAACCAGCTCCATAATAATCACAATCAGTGTTTATATTTCTCTCCTTTGATTTCATATAAGACTCACCCGAGTTTGTATATTGTAGCGCTGCTTCACTATATTGTTTAGCAACTTCTAGTTTATTAGCATTCTCAGCTTCAATTGCTTTTTCTAGATTTCCTGCTGCATTATAAAAACTATCACCAGCATTATTAAAAAAAACAAATCCCTTTTTTGATTCTGTTGTTTTTGAATGGATATAAGAAATGTAAGATTTTCCAGAACGTTCATATGCCTCTACAACTTCATAATATTTTTTGACTTCTTCTGGCTTTTTTGCGGCATTGGCTTTGATGGCTTTTACTAGATTTTCCGCTACATTATAAAACCCATTGCCAGCATTATTCCAGCTGCTAGAACTCGCCCTCTTATCAGTCACAATCTCTGCTCCGCAAGCTTCAGCTTCTTTTTGATAGCACTCAGCAGCACGATGATATTGGACAGCTGTTTTTTTCCAGAATTTTAATATCTCAAATTGCTCTGCTACTACTGCAGTATGTTTTTTAAATGCAAATACAGATTGAGTTAAAGATTTTATATAATTGTCCCAAGCTGCGCCTTCATAACTATTATAGTTCTCTTTAGCTACCTTTGCTTTCTTATTAGCCTCTTTAATAAGTTCAGGTACGTTGGCCATTTGTACTTTCAATTTTTCAAAGGCCAATTTTTCTTCCTCCAAAATCAGTTCGGCTTTCTTCTCTTCACTCGTCAGTCCTGCCCATCGAAGTGCTTTTTGATGCTGGTCCCAATCGTGATAACGCTGTTCATAATGTTCCTGGACCTCTTTCAAGAAAGTCAGTGCTGCTTCTTGTTGCCCTGTGATGGCTCCAACAACACGTGAAAGAAACCGTGTTGCTTTTGCCTGTTCTAAATCGAGCTGTTTCTTCATCTCTGCGAGAGCCTCTTCTTCCTTGCGAAGCTTCTCATCATAGGTTCTATTTTTTCCAACAATCTGATCGTTATACCCTTGGCGTTCTTCATCGGTAAGGTTGTTCCAAGCAGTAGAATCTCCTTGAGAGTGGTAGCGAGCAGCTTCTTGAGCTTTCTGAAACTGTGCCTCTTTTTGGGCAATCATGATGTTTTTCCAAAGTCCTTCAATCTTATCAAGACGATGTTTCTCTTTTGCAAAAGTGGCTTGAACTTTTTGATCGGCTGCGACGACTCCTCGTAATTGAGGAAGGCGATCTCTAAAATTAGCAACATTATTACTAGGAGTGTTAGGATCTGTTATTTGACGTTCCCACTCTTGCAACTGCTGTGTTCCGCGGCGCACCCGTTCTTCCCATGCCTTAGCGCTTTCCGGTATGTTTTCTCGAGCGGCTCTGAAAGCTTCTTGTGTTGCCGCTTGCTGATATTTTTTTATTCCTTCTTCGACCCAGGGAGCTGTCTCAAAGGCGGTTTTCTCGGCTTCTTCTAATGTCACACCTAACTCCAGAGCATAGCTTGATCGCTGTTGAAGCGCTGCTACCTTTTCAATATCGAGTGGGCCTTGACTCTCTTGAAATTGACTCCAACGTTGCAAGACAGCTCTATCAAAATCTTTGAGCTGTTCTAGGGCTATAGCTACTTTTTTAGTTCTTTTCTGTTCTTCTTCTGCGCTCTCAGGAGCATCCCAATCTCCATCTTGCTGGGCTTTCAGAATACTCTTTTGTTGTTGAGCCAGCTTAAGCCAAACTTCATCAGCTTTAAGAAATTCCGCATTGGCTTGAGCAACCTCTCTTTGAAGTTCGTTGGTTTTTTGCTGACGAGCGAACTCTGTCAGCTCTTTACGAAGAGGAAGTTTGCTTTGTTCTTTTTGGAGATCCTCCAATCGTTGCTTTGCGAGGTCCGCTTGTGTACGTGCACGCCAGCGCTCGTTATTTTCTTTCCAGCCCTTTTCCTTCGCTTCTGCGGCTCTTTTTTCTAGGAGCAGTTCTTTACGACGTTGTTGTTCCTCTACGGCTTGACGATCGACATATGCCCATGCGTCTATGGCTGCTTCAGGACTTTGAAAAGGCTCTCCTACACGAACTTTGTCTGCTTGTCTCATCAGTTCTAACCAACGCTCTTCGGCCTTTTTTTCAACCAGAAGAGCTTGTTGAAATTGTTCTTGGAAATTTTCAGTAGGAGATGATGAACTCTCCATTGTTGTCGCTGTACTTCGAGTTCCCGTGGTAAAGCCGCTAATTCTCGTAGGCGTTTTTTGGGCCTTGGTCTTGCCTGTGATCCATGTAATAACAGTTCCAGTTTCTGTTTCTTCTTCTTTCTGACTCTCTTGTTGTAAGGCTTGAGCCACTTTTTTGGTTTCCTCGCGACAAAGATCGAGTTGTCGACGTGCTGCCCATCGTTGTTGTTCTGCAATACCTGGACGATCGACTTGTTCAAGACTCCACGCGAGGAGAGCCTCATGAGGCGTTAATATAATGTCTGAAGAGGTAGAACTTTCTGTTTCTCGAGGAGTTGTTTCTTCTGATGTTGGCACGGAAGATATTTTCACAGAAGTTGTCGTTTCTAAACGAGAAGGTGGATTGAGTTCTTGCTCCCTTTCTTTTTTAGCTTGGTAGAGGTAGCGCCGTCCTCGTGCCTCACGCTCTTCTTGCAGCTCCTGTGGAGGCTCTACCTCGAAACTTTTTTCAGAGGTAAAAGACTCTTCTGTTTTACTAGCTGCGTTATTTGAAAGTAATTCTTCACTTTCTTCAATGAAGGGCAGCTCCCATTGGAGGTAGGGACGGAAGGTAATATCATATTCGGGCCAAACTTTTCGTAGCTGTTCTTGGTCCGCTTGAAGACAAGCTTGAGCGCGGCGCAAGAGGCGTTGGTATTCCTCTTTCTTCGATTCCAGTTGTTGAGAAATACTCAGTGTCTGAAGGCGTTCATCGTGCTCTTGTTGTAAGGCCTCTTCCCATTTTTTTTGCAATCCTTCGATATCGGAATGATTTTTAATCAGGCTTTCAAAATCATGACAAAACTCTTGGCGGTCTTGATTGATTTTTTGTTGATTCCACTCCTTACTCTGAGCACCTTGCACATGATTTTTAAAAAATGTTTCTATGGTTTGCTTAAGCTCTTTTTCTCGTCTTTGCGCAGCTTGAAGCAATGTATGAATTTGCTCTGTCGCTTCGATTTTTTTCTTCACCACCTTTTCTGCTTGGTCGAAAGATCGTTGCAAAGGCATCACGGTTTTTTTGCTCTCTTGCGTTAAAAGCTGAAGTTGCTCTTTGGACTTTTTCAATCGCTCTTGCCATGCAGTGGCTGTTTGCTCCGTCACCCATGGTATATTCAACGGGCCTTGTTGAGCTAAGATGCGTTTTGCGTGCTCCTGATTTTCTCTCTCTTGCGCGGAAGCATGAGAATCTATTTTAGGAAGCAATGAGTCACTCCATTGCACCCATTCATGTTCTCCCCAACCTCCTCGAGGCCGCAGGGATTCTCCTAATTTTTTATGTTGTTCTCTAGCTAAGGCTTCTTCTTCGCTTTTTCGCGCTTGTTGCTCAAGATTCACAATAGCCATCGTGGCTTGCTCTGCTTCTATTTTGGCCTGCTGATGCGCTTTTTGAGCTCTATCTTCAAGAAACTTTGCTTGTACAAGATCTTTCTTGGTCCAGATTTTGTTAATCCAATGAAGTGCAGAAGCTGTTGTATCAACTGCTGTCGCCACAACCTGCATATGCGGTTCAGGAACGTAGTGCAGGGTACTGGCTAATTGCTCCAGTCGTTGTTTGAATTGACCGAGCTGATTTTCATCACGACTTTCATCTGCCTCGGTGGCTTCTTGTACTTTTTCTTCAGCGAGTTTTTTCTCTTGAAGCTTTTCTTGAAGAGTCCGATGTATTTCAAAATGACGGTTCCACCCCTCATGTCGTTGATCCCAGAGGGCATCAGCAGAAACATAGTCAGAAGATTTTTTAAGGTCTTCTCTTGTTGTTAGTTTGCCGAGCCCACAGTTGATCTGTTCTTGTTGAGTGGACGGGAGTGTAATTTGATTGAGTTCTGGAGCTCTTGTTTCACCAAAAATTACATTTTTTAAAGATGCCGCCGTTTCTTCTTCAACTGGATTCATCTGCATTTGTGGGGCATCTGAAGTGCTTTGAGCAGAAAGTCTGTTAGGATATAAAAAGACTACAAAGGCAATTAAAAATATAGCAAAGGATTTCATGGGAAGATAATAATTAACGTAAGCGTTCAGATCTCTCTCCTTCGGAGGAAGGATCTTAACCAAAGAGTTTAAGGGGTTAAGAGTTTAGTTTGTCAAGAAGCTGCCGAACAGATATTTTGGCCCTGTAGTCTATAGTTCAGAGCTCACCTATGAAGGAGGGCGGGCTGAACGCTTACTAATGAACTAATCACTTTTGAGAAGAATTTCGCTGGTTAGCATAGACTTTTGAGCGCAAGCGAAAAAGTCAACTACGAACAGTGAACTATGAACTATAAACTAAATATTAGGCCTGTTGGCTGAGTCTTTCCGGTAAATCTCTCGAATCGGATGCTTATCCAATAAATTTCCTTCGATCCCACCAAGACGGTTTGGATCGTAAAGTTGAATCCCTAAATAGAAATAAAGAGGCACAATGGGAACCCCTTCATCAACAAGCAACTTTTCAGCATCATGCAAAATCTGAAAACGCTTTCCAGGATTAATTTCCAAAGCAGCTTCTTGAATCAATTGATCATAATGTTTCGAACTCCAACCAGTACGATTGTTACTTCCTCCTGTTACAAAAAGATCTAAGAAGGTGTTTGGGTCAAGATAATCTCCAATCCAACTAGAACAAGCCATGCCAAAGTCGAGACTACTCATCGAAGCTAAATAGGCCTTGAGTTCTTGATGTGCTAATAAAACAAAAACACCTAACTCATGTTTCCACATCGCTTGAAGCTCCACCGCAATTCCTTCAGGAACCTCTCCTTCACTATAAAGATACGTTATTAAAGGAAATCCTTTACCACCAGGATACCCTGCCTCAGCAAGAAGACGCTGTGCTTCCTTGACATGAACACCAAGCCCCTTGGGAGAATGATAACCAAGGATACCAGGAGGCACCAAACTCTCGGCACATAATTCTCCCGCCCGTGTGATCTTCTCCGTAAGACGCTTTCGATCGATGACAAGAGCAAAAGCCTTGCGCACACGAGAGTCGTTAAAAGGAAGTTTCGTACAATTAAAACGAATAAACTCTGTTCCCAGATAAGGTGCCTCATGAAAATCATTCCTCTTAATCAATGCATCCATAAGGAAAGGAGGAGCTAGCCCTTTATCAAGCAAGAGATCAGCTTGTCCTACTGCGTAAAAATTATAAGCCACCGTCGCTTTATTAATAGTAAGGACCTCCACTGTTTCTAAAGCAACATGGACTGCATCCCAATAGTAAGGGTTCTTTTTGAGCACAATCCTGTCATTAATATTCCAAACAGAAAGCGTATAAGCACCATTGCCTATAATATGCTCAGGTTTAATCCACGCATCACCTACACGATCAATAAAACGCACTGGAACAGGATAAAGAGCAGGCAAGGCACAGAGCTGGAGAAAATAAGCCGTTGGTTGCTGTAAAACGACCTTGAGTGTACGATCATCGAGCGCTTTTATTCCTACTTTAGAAAAATCAGATTCCTTTCCTGAGGCAAAATTTTCGGCCCCGCGCACCACAAAAAGTTGATAATTATAAGGAGATCCAGTTACTGGAAGAAGCGCTCGTTTCCACGACAAGACAAAATCTTGTGCCGTTACAAGAGCTCCATCTGACCAACGCACTTCGGGACGTAAATGAAAAACATACGTAAGCCCATCGGGCGAAATATCCCAAAAAGAAGCCGCTCCGGGCTCTACCATACCTGAACGATTGAAACGTAAAAGACCTTCAAAAAGCTCACTGGCTAAACGAATATCAGATTGCCCTCGTACAAGAGCAGGATCGAGCGTTTCAGGATCAGTCCCATTAATAAAAACAAGATCGGCTCTTTGATGCGCTCTATGACATCCTATGAGAAGAACTGCACAGAGAACAACAAAAACTAAAGTAGTTATTGCTCTTAGTTGGTAGTTCGCAGTTCGTAGTTCGTAGTGTTTCAACTCGTTGATTTAATTTACAATTATTCGGTTAACCCATTGCTAAAATGTGCCAGAGGATAAACTAATCATCATAATTCTTCCAATTGTGTTTGCAATAGTAAGCCTAGACTTCGATCTTCCATCTCCCATCTTCCATCTCCTACCGCAGCAGCGGTATCTCCAACCTCCAACCTCTAACCTTTCACCTTCAAGCTATTTTTAAACTGCAATCCTGTTGGAGTATTAGCCAAGCCTCCCTCGGAAGTTTCTTTATACATTCGAGGCATTTTATTGCCTACTTCTCGAAGAGCACCGACCACCTCATCAAATGGGACAATGCTCTTCACCCCACTCAATGAAATGGCTGAAGCACCAAAAGAATGCAGCCCGAACAAACCATTGCGCATCATGCAAGGAGCTTCCACATAACCTCCGATCGGATCACAGATCAAACCAAGCGTGTTTTGAAGAGCCAGTGCAGCGGCATTAACCACTTCTTCAGGAGTCCCTCCATCAAGCTCACAGATTGCAGCGGCTGCCATAGCACTAGCGCTACCAACCTCTGCCTGACACCCTCCTTGAGCTCCTGAAAAACAGGCTCCATGGCCAATAATTTTTCCAATACCTGCCGCCGTGAAAAGTCCACGCATGGTGACTTCATCCGTTGCATGACGTTCCTCTTGCCAAATAAGAAGACAAGCAGGACAGATACCTGCACTTCCTGCGGTCGGTGTAGCAATAATACGTCCGAAGGCTGCATTCGTTTCTAAAACAGCAAAGGCATAAGCAATACTCCGCTCGAAAATCGAGCCCAACACGCTCACCTTGCTTCCCTGACTATGGGCAAGTACTCTGCGAGAATCCCCACCAGAAAGCCCACTACGACTACGCTCCGTAATCTCAAGGCCTTTTTTCACTGATTCCTTCATACGTCCATAATAAAGAACCATTCGGTCCTCAATCTCTTCACGACTTAACGTGCCGCTTTCGATTTCACTTTGAACGGTTAACTCGGCAATAGAAACCTGCTTTGTTCGGCAAAGATCTAATAATTGAACAGCGGTGCGAAATTGTGTTTCCATAAGTTTAGAAAGCAAAAGAAATAGCCACAAAAGAACACAAAGAACACATAAAAAAAGAAAAACTTATCAACTGGACTTTATACTACACCTTCGCAGTTCAATCATTTGGTTCAGGTCCGTCCTCCGAAGGAGGGGAGCTGAACGCTTAAAACCCCGGAAGAGGAGGTAAGATGACGAGACGTTCGATAGCAGGAATTTTTCTAAAAAGGTTGGGGACTTCTTCGGGCAAGTGGCCATCAATCTCAATCACGGTAATAGCATTTTCTCCTCGTTCCACCCGACTCGTCCGAATACTGGCTACATTAACTTGTACACAAGCCAAAACAGCCGTAATACGAGCCAGAAATCCTGAAGTATCATGATGCCAGAAAACCAATACTTCTAAAGTCCCAGGAATCGAAACAGGAAGCCCATCGATTTCTTCGAGAGAAATACTCCCTCCTCCAATAGAAGCTGCCGTCAACGTCAAAGTCTGCGTTGCTCCTTTAAGAATAATCCTTGCAGAATTTGGATGTGCCTGCGGGCCAAGATCAATAGGTTCAAAAGCAACCTCGATACCTTGTTGTTGCGCCATTTCCCGAGCATGAATAAGTCGCTCATCATCTGGAACCATTCCCAACAAGCCTGCAACAAGTGCTTCCTTCGTTCCATGACCATCACCCGTAGCCAAAAAAGAACCATGTAGTTGGATACGAGCAGAACGAGGAACCTCCCCCAACAAATGAAAAGCTGCCCACCCCATACGACAAGCACCTGCGGTATGGGAACTTGAAGGACCAATCATGGAAGGACCAATAATTTCAAAAATACTCATAGTGACTACCAACGTCCTTTTCATTTCTACGAAATGAAAAAGGACCTTGCTAAAATTAACCTAACTTGTAATTGACCACTCAAATTTTTAAGTAAATCAGTATTGCAAAGACGTAATACTGCAGCAATGAATCTATTCTTTCGAGCCAAATCTTGCACTTTGCTACTCTTTACAGGGCTAATTCACGATTTATTTAGGTATGTTATGATTCTTTATTAAAGCGATTTCGAAAGCAAAAATTAAGGACGAATAAAAATCCCGCTTCACTTTTTACTTTTGTCACGAAGTGACCAAAAATAAACTTAAACTTAAACTTAAACTAATAACTTAAACTAACTATTCGGCCTGTTGCCCGAATAGTTACTCTGCTTCCCTCAACGCTACAACCTGCAACTGAATCGTTGTGCGACCTTGATAAGAATTGCGTTCTAAAGTAAACGCAATGTCCCAAGGAGCCTCTGGCAGTGGATCCATAGCTCCATTAAAAAAAATGGCAGCAATAGGAGCTCCTTGTTGAGAGGCAAACTCCAGACGCAAATGTTTTTCTTTTAAAATACGAGGTTCTTTAATCGGTCTCACTGAATAAGCAATAAAGAGAGGTTGTGGATTAGCCGTACCAAAGGGAGCCAGTCTGTCTTGAGTATCAAGCCAGTCAAAATCAATTTCTTTAAAATCAACCTCTGCTTGAAGTTTTAAACGAGGAATAAGATCTTCCTCCTTAAGAAAATGATTCGCTGCTTTTTCAAAAGCATGGCGCAATTCTTCTAAACGTGACTCTTGAAGAGTTAATCCGGCCGCCATAGCATGCCCTCCAAAAGCATCTAAGAGAGGAGAACAATGCTCTAAGGCTTCAACCAAGGAAAACCCCTCAATACTTCGACCACTCCCTTTACCTCTTCCTTGTTCATCAAACCCAATCACAAGCGTTGGTCGATGCCACCTCTTAGTAAGACGTGAGGCAACAATACCTACCACCCCTTGATGCCATCCTGCATTTCCAAGCACAATACTTTTCTGATTTACTGGGTCAAGATGTTTGGTTACCCACTCTTCGGCCTCCAGAGTGACAGCACGTTCAATTGTCTGGCGCTCACGATTGCGAATATCAAGATGACGTGCTATACGAGCAGCCTCCGTGGCATCATCACTGAGAAGAAGAGTAAGTGCTTCTTGTGCTGAACTGAGTCGACCAGCGGCATTGATACGAGGACCCAGTTTATAACCGATATCCATCGCCGTAAAAGGAGGCTTAATTTCAGCAACCTTAATTAAGGCTCTCACACCAGCCCATTGTGAGTTAGCCAACTGCCTCAGACCATAACGCACAAAAATACGATTCTCACCAACTAGTGGTACAATATCAGCAACTGTCCCCAAGGCTACCAGGTCAAGATAACGCCTCAAATCAAGATCAGGATTGGGCAAACGCTTAAGCAGCGCATGGCAGAGTTTAAAGATCAGCCCAACCGTACAGAGGTAATGGTATCCATCTACTGCGATTTGTGGGAGACTCGATGAATGCTGCGTTGGACTTGAATCTTGACTTGGGCAGTATGTGCTTATACAGCCCAAATCAAAATTCTGCGTCCCCCTTGCCTCATCAGTCTCGCACTGCGTCTCGTTACGACGGAAAGGTAAGACTTTGGTTTTCTGAGGGTTAACTAAATATGTGCATGTATTTTCTACAGAATCACTTGCTAACTCATGATGGTCGACAACAATAAGATCCACCCCTCGCTCACGAATTAGCTTTGCCTCGTTAATTGAATTAGTACCACAATCAACAGCCACAATGAGACTGGGTTGAAATGATGTCAAACAATGCTCAACGCCAGCAATACTGAGTCCGTAACCTTCACGAGCACGTTCAGGAATAAAGCAATCAACAGAACCTGCCCCCATCGCTTTAAGAACACGACAAAGTAATGCTAATGAGGAAATCCCATCCACATCGTAATCGCCATAAAGAACAATCCTTTCTTTCTTTTGAAGGGCTGTATGCAACCGCTCAACGGCAAGTGATATACCAGGAATTTCTTCCGGTGGCCGCAAATTAGCTAGTCGTGGTTCAAGAAAAGAAGAAGCTTCTTCAAGAGTTGTAAAACCTCTAGAGACTAGCAACGAAGCAATCGGCAATGGCAGATGAAGCTCTCTTGCAAGTAATTCTACGAGCTGTGAATCCTTAATCTCAGGAAGAATCCATTGCTTTTTCATGAGATTAGGAGAAGAAGAAATTAACCACAAAAGAACACAAAAGAAATCATAGGAATTTTTATAAAAATTCTTAATATATGATACTTAACAGAATAATAGAACTAGCTAAGCTGGCACCACTGAATTACTGTCAATTTTCTTTTTTTTGTGCCCTTTTGTGTTCTTTTGTGGCTAACCCTCTGTTTTTTTCTTTGGGCTATGCCTTCTCGACTTGCCAATATTCCAACTCGACAGGCGTTTCACGCCCAAAAATACTCACAGAAACACGCAACTTACCACGCTCTGGATCAACCTCTTCAACAACACCCTGTTGGCTTTGGAAAGGACCATCAGCCACTTTAACTTTATCCCCAACTTCAAAAATAACTTTCTGCGTAATGCTCTCCTCACGTTCTTTCATCTGCGCGAGCATCCCTTTAACCTCTTTCAAGCGCATAGGAATAGGAAAGTCCTTAGCACCAGCAAAACCAATAACACCTGTCGTCTCCTTAATAAAATACCAAGCTTTATCAATGAGCTTATCATTCTCATCAAGAAGATGCATATTGATGATAAGGTACCCAGGAAAAAACTTACGCGTACTCTCTGTCTTTTTCCCACGTTTAATTTCTTGAACACGTTCTGTTGGAATTAAGACTTCGAAAATAAGGTCGCCTATTTCTTCAGTTTTAATACGTTTGACAATATTATCATGAATCTTTTGCTCCTGACCGGAGAGAACATGAACGACAAACCATTGATCTTTAGGAGCGAGAGGCATAGCAAGAATAATAACTATTCGACCAACAGGCCGAATATAAGTTTAAGTTTAAGTTTAAGTTGATTTTTGGTCACTTCGTGACAGGGCAAGAAATGATTGAACTGCGAAGGTGTAGTGTAAATATATTGTATAGCTTGTTAAGAAGCTACTGAACAGCTTGTTTCGACCTTTAGCCTATAGTTCAAACTCACCTTCGAAGGAGGGGAGGCTGAACGGTTATGCTCGCGTTAAAAATCCGATAACATTAATAGTAATAAAATCAAAAAATGAAATATACCCTCCAAGAAGTATCATAGCAACAAGAACGACGAGGGTTGAATTCCACAATTCCTTGTAACGTTTGAAGCCATGCTCTTCATCATTCCAAGGCCATTGTGCTTTAGCTAATTCACCACGAACCTCAATGAGGTAATTGCTTATTTTTTTTAACATAGAAAAAAAGATACTTCTGCTTAAACTTCAACAGTTGCTTGATCAATTTCAACAGTTGCCTAAGCAGCTATTGAAATTGATCAAGAAACCCAGGCCAGGAGGGACTTGAACCCCCAACAAACGGTTTTGGAGACCGCTACTCTACCAATTGAGCTACTGGCCTAAAGTTGATCTATTTATTTAATTAGTCAAGAATCTCGGAGACACGTCCAGCACCTACGGTACGACCACCTTCACGGATAGCAAAGCGGATCGTTTTTTCCATAGCAATTGGAGTGATAAGTTCTACTTCAATAGAAATATTGTCACCAGGCATGACCATTTCAACTCCTTCAGGAAGTTTTACAGCACCGGTAACATCTGTTGTACGGAAATAGAATTGTGGACGGTAGTTAGAGAAGAAAGGCGTATGACGACCACCTTCATCTTTACTTAGCACGTAGATCTCAGCCTTGAATTTCTTGTGAGGCTTGATCGAACCGATCTTAGCAATAACCTGACCACGCTCAAGATCATCTTTCTTCACACCACGAAGAAGAAGACCTACATTGTCACCAGCTTCTGCTGTGTCAAGAAGTTTACGGAACATTTCGATATCCGTAACGGTTGTTTTAATCGTAGGTCTGAGCCCAACGATTTCAACTTCCTCCATCTTTTTGAGAATACCACGTTCTACACGTCCTGTGGCAACCGTTCCACGACCTTCAATATTGAAGACATCTTCTACAGGAAGAAGGAATGGCTGATCTTTTGGACGCTCTGGCATTGGAATGTATTTGTCCACGGCATCAATGAGCGCAAGAATTTGTTTCTCCATTTCTGGATCACCTTCAAGAGCCTTCTTAGCACTTCCTCTAACGATAGGGATATCATCACCAGGAAAATCGTAGGAAGTAAGAAGATCACGAATTTCCATCTCAACGAGATCAAGTAATTCTGGATCGTCAACAAGGTCAACTTTATTCATGAAGACCACCATGGAAGGAACACCTACCTGACGGGCCAAAAGAATATGCTCACGAGTTTGAGGCATTGGGCCATCTGCAGCACTGACAACAAGAATAGCACCATCCATCTGAGCAGCACCAGTGATCATGTTTTTTACATAATCAGCATGTCCAGGACAGTCAACGTGAGCATAGTGACGAGCGTCACTTTCATACTCAACGTGTGCTGTAGAGATCGTAATACCACGTTCTTTTTCTTCAGGAGCTGCATCAATCTGGTCATAAGCGCGTGCTTCCGCTTTACCTGATTTAGCGAGCACCGTAGTGATAGCCGCAGTAAGTGTGGTCTTGCCGTGATCGACGTGACCGATAGTGCCGACGTTAACGTGCGGCTTGTTGCGTTGGAATGAGTCCTTAGCCATTGTAGTTTCTAGTAGTTATTGTGGTTGTGTGCTGTTCCTTTGGAGCCCATGACCGGGATTGAACCGGTGACCTCGTCCTTACCAAGGACGTGCTCTACCAACTGAGCTACATGGGCCTGTTCAGCCCAAAGGACCGAGCAAGTTCTCATTAAAGAACGTTAATGAAATATTATATGATAAGCATTCAGTCCCCGTTATACGGCGACTGAAGTAAAGGTAACAGTTTAGGTTGAGTATGTCATAATCGTTCAATTCTCTGCATAGCAGAAATTGCACGCTTATATTAAATTGTTATTTTCTGCAGCAGATTCTAATTGGTCCATGAGCAATTACAAGGATGTATTTTAACATTCGCAAAAAAAATTATGCAGGGGCTCCTTGGTAATCCGCATTTGTAACCGTTCAAAGCCCACCTCCTACCGAGACGGGCTCTGAATAAAATGACCTGACTGTTCGCTAGTAGTACGCTATCTTCCTATACAATGCACTCACATATTACTTCGCAGTCCGACCATTTAATTCATATCCTTCCTCCGAAGGAGGGAGAATATGAACCCTTAAACTCTCCCTCTCTTAGTAAAAAATCGCTTTCACCTATCCCTAGTTACACTATTGAAAATAGCGTAATTAAGGGCAGTCCTGACATAACATCACTTCGTCGTGACTACGTTCATAGCGCCCTTCGTCGTCAGGATCTTCAAGCTGATCCCATAGATCAGTTTCATCTTTGGTTTGATGCGGCTACCTCCTGCCAAGACGTTGTAGAGCCCAATGCAATGATGCTCTCAACAACAAGTCTTGATCTTTCGATTACCTCACGCATGGTCTTACTCAAAGGATACGACAAAAAAGGGTTTCGTTTTTTCACCAATACGAAAAGCCTTAAAGGGAGACAAATGAGTGAAAACCCTCGCGTTGCTCTTCTCTTCTACTGGACAGCCTTAGAGCGACAAGTTCACATTAATGGCACGACAACGCTCTTGCCTCGCATTGATACAGAAAATTATTTTCACTCACGTCCTCGAGACAGTCAACTCGGCGCTTGGGCCTCTCATCAAAGCGATACACTTCCTGATCGTAAAACTCTTGAAGAGCGCATGGAATATTTCAAAAAACGCTTTGAAGGAAGGGAAGTACCCCTCCCTGATTTTTGGAGTGGATATCTTATTACACCAGATTCTATGCAGTTTTGGCAAGGTCGCAGCGATCGACTCCACGATCGATTCCGCTACACAAAAAAAGAAAATGGAGAGTGGAGCATTGAGCGACTTAATCCATAAAACGTAACTACCACCGTACCGTTGGTAGTTAGAAGATAGAAGATAGAAGATGGAAGTCGAGGCCTGCTGCTGCAGGCAAAAAGAATTTAGGAAAGAGCAATTTCCCTATCTCCTATCTACTAACTTTTATCGAAGGTATTAGCTCCTATCTTCCATCTTCTATCTCCAATCTTCTACTACCAATATCTTCATAGATGTTGGTAGTTATTCCAGCCAATTCATTGGGTTAAAATTATAAGATATGGCTATTGCGATGAGCAATGCACCTAGCATCAAAGCAATTAAAATTACAGGTAGTATGCCAAAGCGCATTAACCGTAAGTAGCGCTGTTCCGTAATAATTTCCTGTTCTGTCGGAAATGGAGGATAAGGAAGAGGATTCATAGAATTGAGAAAGTAAAGAATGAAGGGTGAAGGGTAAAGAGTGTTTCCGATCGGAAGCAAGTCAGAATATCAAAATTCATAATTAACAAAGCCTATTTTTCAGAAAATATATCTTTGAAAATTAGGTAAATATTTGGCCAATCCAGTCAGTAAAATTTGTCTAAACATGTTGAAATCCTTTGCTACAGCGGCTGAAGAGGCATAGGAAAATTGGGGTCAAGGTTCGCATTCTTGGCCAAAACATGATTTCATCGCATTAACTGCAGAGAAGTTTGCACCTTCGAATACCTCCAAAATAAAGAGTCCCATTGGTTAAGATTCGAGACCCTGACCCCATTTTCCTAACTGGATTAGCCGAATGTTTACAAAATTAAGCCTCAGGACTCTTCACCCTTTCCTCTTCACTCTTTACAACAGTATTCGATGCTGCCGTACGTTGTTGATCAATATTCTTCTTATCTTGCTCTTCTCGAGAAAGACGCCCTTGCAAACGAAGACGGATTGGAAGCCCGGTAAAAGGCCATTGCTCACGAATTGTATGGAGAATATGTTTTTTGTAAGCGTCGGTCATGAGCTTCTCATCATTGACAAACAATAAAAATTCGGGCGGATAAAAAGGACGCTGCACTTCAGGAACTACCTGAGTAGCGTAGAGAAGTTTAAAGCGCCTTCCTCCTCGAGATGGAGGCGGTTGACTTTCCCAGACCGCTTTAAAGAATCGATTCAGTTCTCCAGTACCAATATGAACTTCTGCTGCTCGTCGCACCTCTTCCAAGGAGGTTAAGAGACGACCTATGTGTTGTCCTGTTTTAGCAGAAAGACAAATCACAGGTGCAAATTCGAGAAAGAAAAGTTCCTGTCGAATTACCTCTGCTTGTTCTCCCTGAGAGGCACGGCCTCCATCTTCCTTATGCACCAAATCCCATTTATTAAGCACAATAATACATGGCTTGGTCGATTCCTGAAGCATTCCAGCAATGCGTTTATCTTGAGCGGTAACTCCAGCAGTGGCATCAATCACAAGCACACCAACATCAGCACGACGAATAGCTTCCTCAGAACGCATAGCACTAAAAATCTCCACCGATGTATCAGGACACGAACGATGACGTAATCCTGCGGTATCAACAAGCAAGTAGGGAACGCCTTTTAAGAGACAAAGAGTATCAACGACATCACGTGTTGTCCCCGGAATAGAACTAACAATACTTCTCTCCTCACCAATAATTTTATTAAGAAGTGATGATTTTCCAACATTCGGTCGACCGACAATAGCAAGCTTGGGGGCCACTACATCCTTCTCAGAGCCACTTTCAACAAGAAGGGTCTCTTCAGAATTGCTATCAATAGTACCAAGCTCATTACTCATCTTCTCTTGATCAGAGTTCTTTTTAAGAAGGGCCGCCTCTTCGAGGTTCTTATCAATAGCATCCATCAGATCATGCAATCCACAACCATGCGCAGCACTCATGCTCAAGACGTTTTTAAATCCGAGTGTATAAAAATCATTAACCAAAGGCTCATGCATTTTCTCATCGATTTTATTCACAACGAGAAGAAGAGGATGCCCAGTACGACGTAGTTGATGAGCAAGCTCACGATCTAGAGGCGTCACTCCAGCACGACCATCAACAAGAAAAAGAAGAAGATCCGCAGAAGCAATCGCTGTCATGGCAGCACTATGAGTCGCCTCAGAAAAATCAGGATCAGGAGAGTCACCAATCCCACCTGTATCAATCAACTCAAAAGGGTTCCTTCCCTTGTCGCAAAGAGAGGCAAGCCGATCCCGAGTCACCCCAGGCTGATCATGAACGATAGCAATACGACGCCCTACAAGACGATTAAAAAGAGAAGATTTTCCGACATTAGGTCGGCCAACAATGGCTACGCGGTACATAGAGCTTTTAGTATGAATACAATTTTTGATAAATATTTTAAAGAATGATTAGTAACTAAAATTGCTAAGTTATTAAACGCTCTAGAAGATGGAAGATAGAAGATGGAAGATAGGAGTTAACGCCTTCGGCAAATATACAAAATGCAAAGCACACATCGAAAATAAAAACTTCCACAAGATAACTTTCATTTTATCCCTTCAGAAAATCGTTTTCATAAAAACTCCTATCTACTAACTCCAATCTTTAATCCTCTACCGAGCCTGCTACAGCAGGCCTCGACTTCTATCTCCCATCTTCCATCTCCTATCTTCTCAGGGATCTTCAATTAATAATATTAATTTGAAGATCCCTGGGGTCTATCATGACCTCCTGCGCACAAAAGTCGAACACCTTCGGCAATATAACCAATTCCACTCATAAAAGTCACAATACCAGCAATCCAAATAACAGAAGTGTAATAGCTCCATTGAAGCAAGACCACAGCGATGGCAAGCATCTGTAAAAATGTAGAAGCCTTTCCTAACAAGCTAGGACGCACATCCAGATGATCATTGAGAAAACGTAGTACAATACATCCTGTGACAATAATAATATCGCGAGCAATCACAAGTACAGGAAACCAAAGTGGCAACGAACGATCCCAGTTACTAAGACTGAGTGTAATAATAGCGGTAAGCATCAACCCCTTGTCAGCAAGAGGATCAAGAATGGCGCCAAGAGGTGACTTAAGATGATAATGCCGAGCCAACCATCCATCAACACCATCACTCAATGCTGCCGTAAGGAAAACAATAATCGTCGCACCACGCAACAATTCGTTAGGCACTCCTGCAGCTACGCTCTGTCCATAATAAATGGCCAATAAAACGAAAACAGGAATGAGTAAAATTCGCCCGATAGTGATTTGATTAGGAAGGGTCATAGGGGATCTCACAATTAATAATCTATTATTAATTGTGAGATCAGTTCGTAGTTCGTAGTGGCATTAGATCGCTCCATGTAACTATACTCATCATGGATGAAAATTAGGTTTTTTTACGCTGAAATTGTTGTCTCTAACAAGGCGGAAGAGTGAGGCGCTATGTAAACATAACGTAAGCTCTGACAACGAAGCTAGTGACAACAAGAACAAGTAAAAATTCCTAATTTTCATTCGTGATGAGTATATCAACGCCATCGAATGATGATGTGACTTAGATGTGGGGTCAGGGTTCGCAATCTTGACCAAAAAATGGTCCCATCGTTTTAAAACCAGGGAAGGTTACACTTTCGGATAGCTCAAAAATAAAAAATCCCATTGGTTAAGATTCGAGACCCTGACCCCCATCCGATTTTAAAAAAATTCTCGTTCAGTTTAAACTCTCCATTTTCTCTGTGTTCTTTGTGGCTATTTTTTCTTCAATCATTGGTAGTTACCCTCCGCGCATCCCCCCAAAGTGATTCAAGATCGTAAACTCCACGCAATGTGTTATGAAAGACATGAACAACAACACTTCCATAGTCGACAACAATCCATTGACTTCCAGGATAGGCGTCATCAGAAAGAGGATGGAGACCGTGTTCCTTGCGCATCCTATCTCGAATAGAACCGGCAATGGCTTTAATCTGTGGTTCTGACGTTCCTGTTAGAACAACAAAAAAATCAGTGAAACTAGAAATGCCTCGCAAGTCGAGAATCACTGGATCTTCGGCTTTTTTATCAAGAGCCGCATCCACGCAGCAAAGGGCTAATTGTTCTTCCGTGTCAACGGGGCTAGGTAATGGGCTTGTAGAGAGAGTTTTTTTCAATGTAATCGAGTACAGGTGTTGGTACAAAGTAGCGTACTGAAGCTCCTCTGGCAAGACGTTCACGAATTTCTGTCGAAGAAATATCAATACGTCGCGGAATTACAGGAAAATCATGAGGAAAAACGGTATTTTTTGTGCCACGTGCAAACAGAGCAAAACTAACCCTCCCCTGCAACTCCTTACTCTCCTTCCAAGAAGAAAGCTTTGCCAGATGATCTTCTCCAATCAGGTAAATAAATTCTGTTGATGGGTTTTCTTTCTGTAATTCCCTAACCGTTTCAATGGTATAGGATACCCCCGGTCGGGTTAATTCTCGATCATCAATAGACATAACTATTCGGCCAACAGGCCGAATAGAGGCTGCAGACTGTAGGCTGTAGGCTGTAGGTACTGCTGCGGCGGCAGAAGATGGAAGTCGAGGATTACTACTGCTGGCACAACAGGAAGAGCTCTGATGATTAGTTGATCCTTTGGCACATTCTAGCAATGAGTTAACCGAATGTTTGCCAAGACCCTTTTTTTGAACCCCATCTTCCTTCTCCGCCCACTGGAGAGACAATTGCAGCATCGCTAGACGATGAGCATCAGAGACTGTTGGTGGAGCTTCTACTTTATAAGGAGAAAGTTTTGCAGGAACAAAAAGAATCTGATCAAGCTTTAATAATTCTAAAGCATCCTGCGCAAGGATCAGATGCCCTAGATGAATAGGGTCAAAAGTCCCACCCAAAAGACCAATGCGTTTTTTAGGAATATGAGAAGAAGAAGTGCTCAATTTAACAAGAGATGAAAGAGAACGATTACAAATGAGGATAGCGCGACAAGTAACCAGGAGAATTAACTTGTTTTTGCATCTTAGGATTCAGGCTTTGCAACCACTCTTCAGTTGCTATCTGTTCTAAATTTTTACTTGTAATGTGGAGTAAGACACAAGCGTGGTCGAAAAAATACTGGTTTAGCTTCGATAGAAAGAGAAGCAGTCTTATTGTTAAAAAGAGAGTTTTTTTTCTGTACAGCTTCAGCTTGGCCTTGATCTACGAGCTGTTGATCTAGAGCCCGTGAGAGAGCTTTCTTTTTAGCAATTTCAGCAAAAGAAATAGTTGAAACAGTAATCATTGAAGTAATCGTTTAGATCATCCCTTCTTCGGAGATGAGCTCTGAACTATAGGCTAAGGAGTGACTAACCATCCCAACTAATATACACAATCGCTAAAATAATGAACACAAATTCTCATTCTATCGCTTATATAGGATTCGATATTGCCAATATTTCCAAAAGTGAATTGGATTTAGCTATTTCAGGAACAAACCATCAGACATTTAATAATAATCCAAAAGGCATAGCCAAACTCGTATAATTCTTACTATCTTGCCAATGAATGGCAAAATTACTATTAGGCTAAACCTATCGATAAAATTTGCATAAGAAAGAATATTCAAGCTCGATTGACAGGTTTTTATTTTGTCCTCGACTTGATATTTACCCTCCATACCAAGCTACAAACTACAAACAAAAATAGCTGTTCAGTGGCTTCTCAACAAACTATGCATTGCATCATATTACTACTTCGCTGTCTGATCATTTGGTTCAGATCCTTCCTCCGAAGGAGGGGAGCCTGAACGCTTACAACTGCTAATTTCATCCTCCTCGCTCCTTTCTCAATTCATCCAAAGTGGTTGATTGTCCTTGCTCAACAAACTGGATTTCCATTCCTAGGACGGCCAGTAATGCCAACAATTTTCTAGACCCAAATTCAGCACTACGCCCTCGCTCAAACCGTGAAAGCGATTCCGCACTGATTCCTGCTTGTTTTGCAACTATTGCTTGACGATAATGCAGCATTTTTCGCTGGAGCATCACAGCATAACCTAATTCTTGAAGAGTCTTCATTGATTACCTTTTATTTTGATAAATATATCAAGAAATTTGATTTATTCAAGAATCTTGATTTAAAAATCAAAATCATCATTCAGAGCAACCTTTTTATAGGAAGGGTCTTCATAGTTACAATTTACCTCGGAAAGAATATTCAAACTCAGCCTACAGGTTTTGTATTTTATCTTTCACTTGATATTTGAACCCCCTTTTCATTCCTGCTCCCATCCCAAAACAATTTGACAACAGCCTCTTGTTAGACAATATTGTTATACATGAAAACAGCAAGCATTAGACAAGTTCAACATGGGCTCAAGGCTATACTTGATTGGGTTGAGGCTGGAGAAAAAGTGAGTATTACAAGAAGAAATATTATTGTTGCTGAAATGAGTTCCCCAAAAAAAACTCATTCCTTAACAATACCTAACTTCAAAGAGCGACTCAAAAAAACTTTTCCCCACCCTATCAAAGGCCCCAGTAATGCTGAACTCATTATTCA
Organism: Chthoniobacterales bacterium; assembly: GCA_035287205.1. GTDB lineage: Bacteria > Verrucomicrobiota > Verrucomicrobiia > Chthoniobacterales > UBA6821 > CAIWMF01. The sequence continues at coordinate 26,001 of DATEBV010000286.1, forward strand.
AGAACGAAACAGCCGATGAAATGTTACTGCGATACCAGTATTCTTGCCTCGCTCTATTTATGTGATGAGCATTCTGAGCAAGTAGCAATATGGATTCAGAAGACAGAACGGCCAATTCCTTTAACGCCACTCACAGAGCTTGAATTGACAGGAGCCATCCAACAGCGACTGTTTCGAAAAGAAATTTCCGAAGCTGAAGCTATGGAATCTCAACAATATTTTCAGCAAGACATTCTTACCGGATTTTATCAACGACACTTTCACCAAGGAGAAGAATACCAAAAAGCCTTACAACTTGTCCTGCAACACACCTCCTCTATTGGTTGTCGCACCTTAGATGTTCTTCATATTGCATCCGCACTAACACTCAATATTCGTCTCTTTGCCACCTATGATCTTCGTCAAAAAATGTTGGCTCGAAAAATAGGACTAAACACCATTGATTTTTAGCCAATAGACTTCTTTCCTACTGACAAAATATCTTTGAGCCTGATTTGATATTTAATCCGAATATTTCATACTAAATCTATTGCGGCTTGTGGAAAGTTCACAACTACTACGTTGGACTCAGATTTCTCGCTTCGCATAAAATGATTCATCACCTACAGCCACATCGTCGAAATCTTTCATCCGCCTTATATTTATAAGCTTTGCACAGCGTCTCATCACGATTCAGTATGAAATATTCGGGTTAACCCTGCCTCCCATTTCTGAATCCCACCCTTCATTCTGCTATGGCACCAAAATGCGGAAATACTGGGACTGACCCCTTTTTGGGACCCCTTTTTCGACCCCTTTCCATGATTTTTTAATGAACGCCTCTATTCTAAAATAGGTCAAATGCTCCTGAGCTCTTAGCCCTTGCTGCTGTCGCATCCGCCTCGGCCTGTGTGGCTATCGCATCCGCCTCGGCCTGTGTTGCTGCCGCTGCATTGAATAAGCGTGAATCCTCACTCTTATTGCCTGCGGCACAGGCTAAAGCTGATTGTTTATACTGATCGGCAGCTCTTTGGGAGGTTACTGCGGCTGCGCGGCAGGCTTCTGCAAGCGTTGTTTTTCCGGCTTCTTGGGCTTCAGCTGCTTTGGCACAGTAGTCGGCTTTTGATTGGAGGGATAAGCCGGACCTCTGCCAACTATTACCCTCACTCTCTTTTCTTGCCGCAAAGGTTTGGGCGGAAAGTTTCCACTGATCTGCCGCGTGTTGGGAGGTTGCTACGGCTTCGCGGTAGGCTTCTGCAAGCGTTGTTTTGCCGGCTTCTTGGGCCTCAGCTGCTTTGACATAGTAGTCGGCTTTTGATTGGAGGGATAAGCCTAACCTCTGCCAACTAATACCCTCACTCTCTTTTCTTGCCGCAAAGGTTTGGGCGGAGAGTTTCCGCTGGTCTGCCGCGTGTTGGGAGGTTACTGAGGCTTCGCGGTAGGCTGCTACAAGCGTTGTTTTGCCGGCTTCTTGGGCTTCAGCTGCTTT
>DATEBV010000287.1:0-7508 GCA_035287205.1 Chthoniobacterales bacterium
ATTGGGGAGATGCTCTTAAGAAAGCGATCGTTCAACAACAATCATGGTGTGATAAAGAAGGAAAACTTACTAAGAAAAGCGCGGAAATACTGATAAAAGGTATAGAAGTAGCTAAAAATGAGTATGACACAAAAACGATACCCATTGAATACAGAGAAGCAGCTGAAAAATTGGAGAAAGCCGTCAGTGAATATTATTTAAAAGCAACCCAAGCTTATGCTGCAGGAAAAACATTGGAGGGGTATAGTTGGTATGATGTAGGTGTTGCTATTAAAGCAGAAACACTTCTAAAAGCGATAGAAGCAGGTGAAAATGGTAAAGCAGCAGTAGTCGCTCAATACGAAGAAGCAGCAAAGAAAATGGAGAGATCTGTCAGTGAATACTACTTAAAAGCAATCCAAGCTTTTGCTATAGGAAAGACAGAGGAGGGTAAAATTTTAAAGACTACAGCTATTATCATTTATAGAAGCGCAGAAATGCTTCTAAAAGCGATAGAAGCAGATGAAAATGATAAAATAGCAGTAGCTACTCAATATAGAGAAGTAGCAGAAAAAATGGAGAGATTGATCAGTTATTTAGTAGTAATAAAAGCTCATTCTGCGGGAAAACCGGATGAAAAACTAGTTTTGCAGCCACATTTTGGTTGTGCAGTACATGCTATTGATAAAAGCGTAGGAACGCTTCTAAAAGCGATAGAAGCAGATGAGAATGATAAAACAGCAGTAGCTACTCAATACAGAGAAGTAGCAGAAATATTGGGAGGAGCTGGAAGTGAATGTTACTTTAAATCGGCCCAAGCTCATGCTGTAGGAAAAACAGATGAAGGCGGCATCTGGGGTGAGGCAGGTTATGCTATTGTTCAACGAAGCGCAGAAAGACTTTTAGAAGCGATAGAAGCAGATGAGAATGGTAAAACAGCAGTAGCTACTCAATATAGAGAAGTAGCTAAAAAGTGGGAAAGAGTTGGAAGTGAATATTACTTAAAAGCTGCTCAAGCTTATGCTGTAGGAAAAGAAGATGAGAGTCAAAGTTGGAAGAATACAGCCATTGCTATTAAAGCGAGCGCAGAAACTCTTGAACAAGCGATAAGAGCAGAAGAGAATGGCAAAACAGCTATGACTACTCAATATAGAGAAGTAGCTGAAAAATGGGAAAGAGCTGGAAGTGAATATTTCTTAAAAGTGGCTCAAGCTTGTGCTACAGGAAAGACAGATGAGGGTGAATGTTGGGAGAATGCAGGCATTGCTATTGAGAAAAGCGCAAAAATACTGCTAAAAGCGATAGAAGCAGATGAGAATGGCAAAGCAACTGTGGCTACTCAATTTAGAGAAACAGTTGAGAAAATGGAGAGATCTGTCAGTGAATACTACTTAAAAGCAATCCAAGCTTATGATGCAGTAAAAGCACAGGAAGCTCAAAATTGGATGAATGCAGGCCATGCTATTAAGAAAAGCGCAGAAACTTTTATAAAATCAATAGAAGCAGATGAGAATGGTAAAACAACTGTGGCTACTCAATATAGAGAAGTTACAGAGAAAATGCAGAGAGCCCTCAATGAATATTACTTAAAAGCTGTTCAAGCTTATGATAAAGATGATGATTTGTTTAGAGCAGGGAACGCTATTGAGAAAAGCGCAGAAATACTTCTAAAAGCGATAGAAGCAGATGAAGAAGGCAAAGTAGTCGTGGCTACTCAATACAGAAAAGCAGCAGAAAAATGGGAAAGAGTTGGCAATGAATATTACTTAAAAGCTGCTCAAGCTTATGCTGTAGGAAACAAAAATGAGAGTCAAAGTTGGAAGAATGTAGGTCGTGCTATTATGACAAGCGCAGAAACTCTTATAAAAGCGATAGAAGCAGATGAAAAAGGCAAAGCAGCTGTGGCTATTCAATACAGAGAAATTGCTGAGAAAATAGAGAGAACTGTCAGTGAGTTAAGTGAATATTACGTAAAAACAGTTCCCCATGATGAGGAATTGAAGATAGTTGGTCATTACAAGTGGGGTTATTTATGTATTCCTATTGAGAAAAGCATAGAAGCATTTATAAAAGCGATAGAAGCGGTAGAAGTAGGAGAGAATGCCAAAGCAACAGTGGTTACTCAGTATAAAAAAGTAGCAGAAAATTATTTAAAAGCTGCTCAAACTTTTGCTGCAGTATGTCAAAATGATAAGCAAATGAAGAATCTTCAGAATGCTGGTAATGCTATTCAACAAAGCGCAGAAACTCTTCTAAAAGCGATAGAAGCTGAAGTAGCAGGCAAACCAGAAATAGATCAGAAATGGCGTGAAGTTGCCGAACAACGAGAGCGTTCTGTTGAGTTTTATATTCAAGCAGCTCAAGCTTATACATTAGGAAAACAAGATGAGAGTATATGTTGGCAGGATGCTGATAATGCTATTAAGAAAAGCGCAGAAATACTTCTAAAAGCGATAGAAGCAGATGAGAATGATAAAGCAGCCCTGGCTACTCAATACAGAGAAGTAGCTGAGAAAATGGGAAAAGTTATCAGTGAATATTACGTAAAAGCGATCCAAGCTTATGCAGTCGAAAAAACAAATGAGGGTATATGTTGGGAGTTTGCTGGTAATGCTATTCAACAAAGCGCAGAAACGCTTCTAAAAGCGATAGAAGCAAAAGAGAATGGTAAAGCAGCCGTAGCTATTAAATACAGAGAAGTAGTAGAAAAATGGGAAAGAATTGGAAGTGTATATTACTTAAAAGCGATCCAAGCTTTTGCTGTAGAAAAAAGATTGGAGGCCAATATCTGGAAGGATATATGTAATGCTATTGAGAAAAGCGCAGAAATGCTTCTAAAAGCGATAGAAGCAGATGAGAATGGCAAAACAGCAGTAGCTACTCAATATAGAGAAGTAGCAGAAAAATGGGAAAGAATTGGAAGTGAATATCACTTAAAAGCGATCCAAGCTTTTGCTGTAGGAAAAGACAATGCAGGTGAATGTTGTAGTTATGCATGTATTATTATTAGCAAAAGCGCAAAAACTCTTCTAAAAGCGATAGAAGCAGATGAGAATGGCAAAACAGCAGTAGCTACTCAATACAGAGAAGTAGCAGAAAAATTGGAAAAAGCCGTCAGTGAATGTGCATTAAAAGCAATCCAAGCTTATACTGCGGGAAAAACAGATGTTGGTGATATTTTAAATGGTTTTTCTATTTTCATGGAAAAAAGCGCAGAAATACTTCTAAAAGCGATAGAAGCAGATGAAAAAGGCAAAGCAGCTGTGGCTATTCAATATAGAGAAGCAGCTGAGAAAATGGAGAGATCTGTCAGTGAATATTTCTTAAAAGCAATCGAAGCTCATAGTCAAGGTAAAGTAAATGAAGGGAAGAGTTGGTATAATGCTGGTAATGCTATTCAACAAAGCGCAGAAACTCTTCTAAAAGCGATAGAAGCAAGACAGAGCAATAAAGTTTCTCTTGCAGAAGAATATAATGCAGCAGCAGAAAAATATAATGCAGCAGCAGAAAAACATACAGAAGCAGCAAAAGCCCGTTCAACGGGAAATTGGTTTACGGGAGCAGGTAAATTTGAAGCAGAGGGAAATACTTTAAATGCAGAAGCAGAAGCTATAATTAAGAAAGCAGAATTAAAAAGGTAGAAGGATTGGCTTTACACGATGCTAATACCATAAATCCATTAACCACTATGAAAATCAATACATTAATAATAATAACTATATTACCCAATCTATTAAGCTTTCCTATCCTCTGTGCGCAGGCTAACAATAGGTTAGAGATTAGAGGTGATAGGTTGGAGGCAACGGAGAATCAGACTACAGAATACAGGTTAAAAGATAGGCTAGAGATGCCGCTGCAGCGGCAGGAGATGGAAGATAGCAGATGGAAGATGGAAGTTGAGGCTCAAGGCTGCAGTTTTCAGGAAATCGAAGGCAGTGTAATAAATGGAATTGAGTATAAGGATGTTGATAACCAATCATCGCTCTTAGCAAACAATTATGTCTCTATCTCCAATCTTCCATCTTCTATCTCCTATTTGGGCGTTACGCCCAAATTGATGATGGATCCAGTGTCGGCTGAAGAAGTAGGAAAGGCCCTAAAAGAAAAAGTCCTTGGTAAAGAAGCTCCTTCAGGCGTGGATAAATCTGGTGATAAATTTCATACTGCTACTGCTAGAATAGAAGCTCGAGCTGACGAAGATATCATTCGTATAAAAACCGCTCGAGAGAGGGTAGACGAAGCTGCAGCAGTCCGTACAGGTTTTGTAGAACTTGTCAAAAATGATGCGAAGAATAGAAGTGCTTTTATCAGTGAGCTACAACAGATTTGGGCATCGGATATTATTTCTACTTCGTCTGAGGTCACCATAAAACTTGTTGTAGATACCAGGTATGAAGCACTCAAAGCCGATTTAATTGCCATAGAAGCTAAAACAGAAGCTCATAAGATGGATTTTGATAAAGAACTCAAGGCTTATAAAGAGACTGCAGAAGCATGGAATAAGACAGCTATTGCTTGCAATCAAGCTTTTCCATCAGTTAACACAATAAACATTGCATCGAATAGTAATAAAGAAATTGAAGAACTAACAACCCTTCTTAAAACCGCTGAAGTGAGAGCTTCTGCCTGGACTGCTCATATTCCTTGGGTTAAGGCGAGAGAAAAAGAACTAGCGATAAAAGACCTTGATCATATTACAGAAGAAGAAGCTGTTTCAATAGAAGAGGCTTGGGAAGACACTGTAGAGGGTGCACAAAGAGCATTAGATAAACTTGATGAAGTAAATATTAAATTATTGACAACATGTGAAGAGTTAAAAATTAACACTCTACTTAAAGAAGCAAAAATACAACAAGAACGCTGGGCAGCTCAAATTCCAGTAATACATCAATTAACAGTACAGGGAACTCAAATAATAGGAGTTAATAGAGAAGATCTACTACTACAAGAAATCAAGAAAAACAGAGTAAAATCTAATAAACTGGCAAGAAAAGCTGTTTGGTCAGGGCAGAACCAACAAACTTACACAACTTGGGAACTTCCAAAAATTCCCAATTTTTTGTTTTCGTCTTTTGATCAAACTATCGAAGAAAGGACATCCGAAGGAATAGAACCTCCTGAGATTTTAAACGAAAAGCTAGAAGAAAAAGGACGACAACTTTTGCGGAGTGAACGAGCATTTCAAAAAGTACGCGAAGCGGTTCAAAAAACTGCGATAATGACAGCTCCTGCGATTACGACAACATCAGTACAAATGAATACTACTGGAATCAGTTCTACAAATTTTAAAAATCATGAACAAGAGATAGAAACTTCCATTATGGCTGAAAGTCTAAAACCAACCCCTGAAAACAAACTTCGTTGGGAAGTTCGAAAAACAGCGGATCAACGTATTGCTGAAGCAGCTAAACTGGCTAAAAAAGAACGTTATCTAGAAAGAGCAAAAACTGAAGAGAACGAAGAAATTACAGGAGATGATGAAACAAAAAGTCAAACGAGTAGCATTAGCAGAAGTCTGAGTAATTTCAGTAGTAGATTGAGGAGCAGTTGTGGTTGGCGACCTAAAGCCGTTAGTGTTCTTGAGAGTATTCCTGAAGAAACATCAAAAAAAGTGGGATCGAAAACGCCAGAAATTTCAAAAACTTCCAAAAAACAACTAACTAACCTTGAGAGAGCAGATAGAGAAGCAGAAGAAGCCGAAAAACAGTGGGAAGAGATGATTCTTAATCAAGAGAATGGAGCCGAAATAATAAGGACTACTCATGGAGGATTACTTCTTGATTCTTCTCTAGAATATTCCCTCCTCCTAGAGCTTTGGGAAAAAGCAGATCAAAAAGCCATCAAAATTGCCCAAGAACAGGAAAAGCTCGAAAAAGAAAAACGTATTGCCGAGGAACTCCAAGAACAATGGAAGGCAGATACAATTCGATGGAAAGCAAGAGCAGAAGCTGATTTACGAGAACGTGAAGCTCAAGAAGCTGAAAAACAAGCAGCAACTCTTCTTCAAGAAAAGCTTATGCTTCAAGGTCAATCTAACGCTACAAGAAAGGCAAAACAGGAAGCGCGTGATGAAGCAGCAACTGCTGAAACTGTAGCAGAAGAGGCACTAACAATAGCAAATAATGCTGAAAAAAAATGGCTTCTATTGGCAAATAATCACTATAGCATAACTTCTATTCAGCATTCAGAACAGGAAAAAACATCACTTAACGAAACCCTCGATGACTTAAAAAACGCGGATCGAGCTGTCAATGACCTATGGATTGAAATTACCAATCTTTATGATGTGGAAGAGAGCGAAAGAGATGATGGGAACAAGCTTCTTACTAAAGAGGGAGTAAAAAATTATCAAGAAGATCTTCTTGCAAAAAGAAAAGAGGATATTAAAGTATGCTTTCAAGAAGTTGAAAAAGCCCAAGAAATTGCCAAGAAGAAATATGACAGCAGTACTACTCTCGTCAGTAGAGAAGAGGCTGAACGTCTCTATCAAAAAGTAGATCAACTTGAAGAAAGAGCTTTACAATCCTATGCCCAAAAAGCTAAAAATGATGCTTTAACTGCAGCTAGGAAAAAAACTCCAAGTGTAAACATAGCATGGATTGATCGCACTGTATGTGCTAAAAAAGAAAAAGAAGCAATAGATAACAAAGTAGGATATAAGGCTCTTTGCAAAGATTCCTGGGCCGATATAAACCAACGCTCTCTTAAACGGATAAAGGCTATAATGCATATTGACGACAAAGCCCTTCAAATTTTTCAAGATGAAGATATGAGATTGAGTTACATAGCAATCATCTGGGAAGCCATTATAAACGCTAAACTCAAAATTCCAGAAAAAGCAGCTAACAGCTATGAAGACGATCCAACAGCTTGGGAGGCCCTTTCTCCTGAAGAGAGGGGAAAATACAACAACAAAATCAGAAGATATAACGAAAAACGAGAAGAAGAAATTCAAACTCAACTTCAAGAAGCAAAAAATAGGGTAAAACAATATCAGGAACAAATAAAAAATACTTGGAGTTTATTTTCAAAAAATAGTGTTCAAGAAGATTGCAAAAAAGCAGAGGAAAAACTTAGAAAATTAGAAAGAGAAGAAGAAGAAAGACAAGAAGCTAGAATATGGCCTAACCTCACTACTGAGGTACGTGAAGCCAGATTAAAAGCCAAAACTACAATAGGAGATAGTTTATCCTGTTGGAAAGAAGCGTCTAACTCCTATCGGAAAAGCGCTGAGTATTGGAAAAAGAAGAAAGATTTTAGAATCAAAGCAACCCTAGTTGAAGATTATAACTTGGCAGCAAAACAGTCAGAAGAAGCTGCAGAACAGAGTAAAAAAGCAGTTGAAGCATATAGTAAAGCAATTGGAGAAGATAAACAATGGAAAGAAGGAAATTTATGGAAAGAGGCGGGAAGATCAACACAATTAAGTATTGATTGTAAAATCCAAGGCATTGAAGAAAGAAATTTAGAAAAGGAGAAACAATGGAAAAAAGAAGGCCCATGGAGAGAAACAGATGTATCTACACGCC
>DATEBV010000288.1:0-19327 GCA_035287205.1 Chthoniobacterales bacterium
AAGAGTTACTCGAGCAAAGCTTTTTGTAGTCCTACGCTTTGAGGGTATTGACTGTGCCAAGCTTCCGCTTGAAAGATTCTATCTCACGCCTTTCCGGGCAGTGGCATTCAATTTTTCAACACTTCCAAGGTTTTTACCTTGGGTAAGGCGATGGAGGTCTCATAATAGGACCTGAATAGTTGCTATCGATAACCTTTGGATAGCTGAATTTTTTTGGAAAGAATATCTGTAGAGAAACTATTTTTTCTAAAATGCCTTTGTTTTTTTTATTGGTCTGTTCTGAAATACCTTCGGCTTTCTTTTCTTTCTGTTTTTCTATGCTAATTTTTTGACACAGAGGGCAGCGATACTTTCCACTAAAAGTTTTTTGGACAGCACTCTGAAAAGATTCCTGAGTGGAGTATTCACAAATCATATTAGCCCAAGCAACTCCTTGTAAAAGAGCCCAATGACCACCAGCAATCGAGAAGAGTGCCAGAGTCATAAAGACAAGGCCACTTTTACGTAGAGAAGGATATTGAAAGGAGGCTAAGGACATACTGGGTGCTACTTTTATGAGGCCAACTAGCCGAATAAAAGTAGCAGAAGATAAGTGACGGATAAAGAGTAATGAGGAGTGAGTATTTTAAAAGAATTTTCTTGGTGTTGCCGAAGGATTCATAGTATAAGATTCATTCGTTATTTATGGATCGCTAGCTCAACGGTAGAGCAGTTGACTCTTAATCAATTGGTTCCCAGTTCGAATCTGGGGCGGTCCACCATTTCAAAAACAAGAAGGAAGAAAATAGCTACAAAGAAACACAAAAGAAGAAGTAAAGGGTGAAGAGTAGCTGACGCTGATTAGGACGACTTCATTTTCTCCGGTTCCATTTTTTTGTTGATTACAGTGACGTTGGTGCAAAAATATTTTAGTGTGGTTTGAGCTTGCGATTTTTTTTCTGAAACAGTTTTTGGAGCTTCCTCATACAATGAAGGAGAAATGGCATTTTTTTTGTTTCTGATAAGGCGAGATGTTGTTCCATGAGCTGTTGGACTTCAGTACGACCAAATAACATGGCAAAGCTCAACGGGGTCATTCCCATTCCTTGAGGAATAAGGGGATCAGCTCCTGCAGAAAGTAAAAGTTTGGCAACGTGTAAATATCCTTTAAACGCGACACCTGCAAGAGACGTTTGGCCACGGTCATTTGTTTTATCAGGTTCCGCACCCCGTTCTAGGAGCATTTGTACTGTTTCGGGATGATCATGATAAGCGGCAAGCATCAAGAGCGAGTTTCCTTGAGCGTTGGAAAGAGTTACGGGCAGTCCATGCTCTAACATCATACAAAGAGCTTTGGTCTCTCCTTGACGGGCATAGTCAAGAGAGAGCTTGAGAAGTTCTTCATAGCGCTCTTCATCACTTGGTAGGGCCAAATTATGGAAATTCATAAACAGAGATGAAAGAGAATGGACAAAGAAGAAATAAGCTGGATGTTAGAGGCTAAAGGACAGACTCTAGGTAGTTTTAATTGTTGTTATTGTGGTTCGTGCTGTGATGGCAGCTCTTACGCCAGCTCCATAAGCAAGATCAGCACGAGTAAAGAGGGCGCATTGACGTTCTTGGATTTCCTGAGGTATAGCTTCCATGGCTTCTGCTAAGTTAGAAAACAGACGCTGTTGTTCTTCTTTTGACATCAAGCGGAAGAGGTTGCCTGCTTGAGTAAAATCATCATTGTCGGCATTGCCATCATAACGATCGACAGCAACTGAGCCGAGAGGGTAAGAGGGTTCGCGGTAACGAGCATCTTCTTTAGGTCCCATGAAGCTGTTAGGTTCATAATAGGCATCACCTATGGTTGGTGAGTCAAAACGCATGGCGCCATCTTGGTGATAAGTTACCGCAGGATGTTTGGGACGATTGACTGGTAACATTTCATAATGCGTTCCGATCCGATGCCGATGGGCATCAGCGTAGCTAAAGATGCGAGCCTGAAGCATCTTATCAGGAGAGAATCCAATGCCAGGCACAATATTAGAAGGGCTGAAGGCAGCCTGTTCTACTTCTGCGAAATAATTTTCCGGATTACGATTGAGCTCTAAGATGCCAACATCAATCATTGGATATTCTTTATGGGGCCAAACTTTAGTTAGATCAAAAGGATTGAAGGGACAAATGGAAGCTTGTTCCTCGGTCATGATTTGGATTTGCATTTTCCATTGAGGAAAATTTTGAGAAGCAATCGCATCAAAGAGATCACGTTGGTTGCTTTCACGATCTTTGGCGACAACGAGTGCCGCTTCAGAATTCGTCATGAACTTAATGCCTTGTTGTGTTTTAAAATGGAATTTTACCCATCGACGATTTCCTTCTTTGTCAAAAAGACTATAAGTATGACTGCCGAACCCATGGATATGCCGATAGCTCAGGGGAAGTCCACGGTCTGAGAAAAGGATGGTGACTTGGTGTAGGCTTTCAGGACTTAATGACCAGAAATCCCACATAGCGGTTGTGCTCCTGAGATGGGTTTTAGGATGGCGCTTTTGGGTGTGAATAAAGTCAGGAAATTTATAAGGATCGCGGACAAAAAAGACGGGTGTGTTATTACCTACAAGATCCCAGTTTCCCTCTTCTGTATAAAATTTTATCGCAAATCCTCGAACGTCACGTTCGGCATCAGCTGCTCCTAATTCGCCTGCAACAGTTGAAAAACGAAGAAAGAGATCGGTTTTAGTATTAGGCTGTAATACCTGAGCATGAGTGAAAGCAGAGATATCGTTCGTAATGGTTAAGGTACCATAAGCGCCAGAACCTTTGGCATGGACAGGACGTTCAGGGATACGTTCACGATTTTGATGCGCTAATTTTTCTAGGAGCTGATAATCGGCTATCAAGAGTGGTCCTCGTGGACCTGCCGTGAGGCTATGTTGATTACTTGCGAGTGGATTTCCTGCAGTAGTGGTAATTGTTGGTGTATTCATAGAATTAGTCCATTGTACGATAAATTGATTAATAACCACAAAATCTATAAAAACGAGAAAGAAATAGCGTGAGCTCGAACTGAACTGAAGTCATAGAAAGAAGAAAGAATACCCCAAAGAAAGGAATGGGATAGAGCGTTCCAAGCGGAAGTTTTTAAGAGCACTAATTCTCAAGTTCACTGTCAGGTTTCTTTTTTTGTGTTCCTTTGTGTTCTTTTGTGGCTATTTTTCTTCTTTCTTCCTATGACAAAGAAACAACTTCAGTATGGGATTCTGTTTTTTACTCTTCTCATCGATATGTTGGCATTTGGTATCGTAGTTCCCGTGCTTCCACGCTATGCAGAACATCTTGGAGCAACATCTTTGGAGATCGGATTACTAGTCGGCGTTTTTTCTTTAGCACAATCGATAACATTTCCCTTTTGGGGACACCTCTCAGATTATATCGGTCGTAAACCGGTTCTTCTTATAAGTGTTTGTAGTACGGTATGTGGATATCTACTCATGGGGGCAACTCACTCGATATTCATTATGACGATAGCTCGAATTATCGATGGGGCCGCAGGAGGGAATATAAGTGTTATTCAGGCATCTATTAGCGATATTACGAAGCCTGAAGAACGTTCTTGGGCGTTTGGATTTCTTGGCGCAGCCTATGGTGTATCGTGTATTTTTGGTCCAAGCGTGGGTGGGTGGGCCTCCAATCATTATGGATTTTCTGCACCGATGTTCATTGCTGCGGGATTGGCTGTCGTTAATATGCTGCTCATTATGATTTCTTTTCCTGAATCACGAAAACAAAAGGGAGAAAGAATATCAAAGCGTCCTTCTTTATTTACGCTTTTAGAGCATCTTGATAGAAAGGTCTATATTCCAGTGTTTGTAACTTTCTTTTTCTTTATTATTAGTTTTGCTATCATGACAACGTTGTTAGCGCTCTTTGTTTATCATCGTTATAATATGAATGAACAACAGACTGGTTATATCTATGCAATGATCGGATTGATTTCCATTATTATCGAAGGTGGTCTTTTTGGTTTTTTGACAAAATATTTTAGTTGTCGATTGTTGGTGATCACCGGAACTACGCTCATGGGATGTACCCTTTTTTTATTTCCTTGGACTCATAATATAGGAGGTATTATAGGAGTGTGTGCCATGATGGCTCTTGGAGATAGTTTTTTATCGCCTGCTCTTCCTTCTATTATTTCCTGTAGCGTTGAGAATGAATGGCAAGGAGCAGCTTTTGGTGTTTTTCAATGAGCAGGTAGCTTGGCTCGTTTTTTAGGGCCATTGCTTGCAGGGCTTTTTCTCGCTGTAGATCTTCATGGCCCCAAAGCATCTTATGCTCAAACAGCTTTTTGGGTGGCTTCTGGGTTATTATTGCTTTCTTTAGTTTGTGCTCTTAAAATACCGAAGCAGCGATAGCGTTGCTGGAAAAGAAATTAACCACAAAAGAACACAAAAGAACACGAAAGAAGAAGTAAGGAGTGAAGGATAACTAGAGTCCAAAAGTGGCGCTGATTGGAAGCTCATAAAAAGGGGGGGCAGTTCCCGGATTTTGAGAAAAAGGTCAGGGCTTGACCTTTTTAGTTGAAACGTTCAAAATGAAGGATAATACTAGTACCTCCTATCAGCTATAATGTTGCATTCGACCAAAAAGGGAGGCAGTCCCGTAATTCATTACTTCGTTAATGAATTAGCTGGTACTGACCCCTTTTTTAGCCCAATTTGATTCTATCCTTTAACCTTTAATTCAGAGCTCATCTCCGAAGGAGGGGGCGACGCTTATGGTATATTATTAATTTGGTGATCCCTTACCGATGGGTTAACTGAATATTTACTAACATCATTTTATTTCGTAGAAATAAAATGACGTTGGTACCTTTTTATGGCTTTGATCGACATTTCTAGCAACCTTTTTTCTTGGAATAATTTAGTAACACTCATTCTCCTAGTAGGGTTGGAGCTTGTGTTGGGGGTTGATAATATTATTGTTCTTTCACTTGTTGTAGCACCTCTTTCTGAAGAGATGCGTCATCGAGCGCGGATTATAGGACTTTCTTTGGCATTAATATTTCGTTTATTACTCGTTTCAGGAGCCTTTTACTTAGTAAGGTTGTCAACTCCTCTTATTGCTCATTTTTCTTTAAGAGATCTTATTTTACTTGCAGGAGGAATTTTTCTTATGGGAAAAGCAGGCAAGGAACTTTATGCTATTATTGAATATAAGGAGTTAAAAAGCGCATTGGTTTTCAGGAAGAAGTTTTTATCAATGGTTATTCTTCAGGTTGTCCTACTTGATCTTCTCTTTTCTGTGGACTCGGTTATTACCGCTGTTGGGTTGACTCATTATCTTGCTGTCATTGTCTGTGCTGTGATTCTCTCTTTTTCTGCAGTTTTATGCTATGTAAGGCCTCTTGGAGAATTTATAGTGAAGCATCCTTCATTAAAAATCTTAGCATTGGCATTTATTTTTATTATTGGAGGAAATTTGGTGATCGAAGGATTTGGCTATGATCTTCCAAAAGAATTTACTTATTTTGCAATGATTTTTGCTTGTGTGGTTGAATTTCTTCAAATGCGTTATCGGAAAAAACTATGTTAAAACTTTTAAGCACCGATTTTGATGGGACATTAATTGGGTTTTCTCCTGAAGAGGCATCTTGTGTGCCTTCCTTGGCTCTGGAGTTAGAAAAAATGTGCCATGAGGGAGGGTTTTGGGCTATCAATACCGGAAGGCCTTTTGAGGTTCTTCTTGAGGGATTAGATCTTCTAGAGGCTCCAATAAAACCGCACTATGTTATTACAAGCGAAAGATATATTCACTATCCTCATGCTGATGGATCATGGAGAGCTTTTGAGGATTGGAATGAGCGTTGTCTAGTCATGCATCAAGAACTTTTTAAACAATGTGGTTCTTTTTTTGAAAAACTTAATGCTCTTACTGAAGAGTATGAAGGAGAAGTGACTGTCTTCAAAAATTGCGATGGTGTTCCTGATGAACTGATTGCCTCCAGTGAAGAATTACTGGACGAAATTGAGTTAAGGCTACAAGGTCTTCAACATCATTCTGAAGAAGTTGTTTTTCAACGAAGTCATATGCATTTAAGATTTTGTCACCATTTTTATAATAAAGGGTCTGTCTTAAGTGAGCTGAGTCGCTTTTTAGCTATCTCGTCGGATCATATTCTTGCTATAGGAGATCACCATAACGATATTGCCATGCTTGATCTCAAGATTGCTAGTATGCTGGCCTGTCCAGCTAATGCTCATGCTCGAGTAAAAGAGACTGTAAGTCGGGCACGAGGGCATATTTCTCAATATATTGCTGGAGAGGGTACTGCAGAGGCGATAAGAAAATATAGACAGGGAACAGGGAACAGGTAACAGGTAATAGGTGAGAAAAGACTAATTCATGAAAATTTATAAACAGGGATAGAAGAGGATGAAAGAAGAAAAAATTAACAGGGATGGAAGGAATGGAGGGATGGCAGAGGCTTAAATTAAAAATGGCGTGAATAAAATTAATGAGTGTATGAAATCAAATAATGATTAGATTGTCAGTAATCAGTACTCTTTTTCTTTCATCCCTTCCATCCCTGTTAATTTCCTTTTCTAGGTCCCAAAACCTATGCAATTAAATTTTACGACTGACGTACGAGCTGTTTCTTGCATTGAGAGTTTTTCTACACAGGAGGGGGGGGCTGAATGCCTCCAACGATTGTCTGAAGGTGAAGTGCATATCTGGGTGACTTCTATTGATCATAGCTTCGAGGGGATTCTTTTTGCATCAGAACTTGTTCGTTGCAAAAAGATGAAATCGTCATTAGCACGAAAACAATTTGAAGTTGCTCGTAAGACATTGCGCTATCTTGTGAGTTGTTATCTTACTCTGCCTCAGGAAGAAATTATTTTTGAAGTAGGCGCTCATGGAAAACCCTTTGTTTTAGGATGTCCCGAGTTTTTTTTTAACATAGCCCATAGTAAAGATTTTATTGTTCTGGCTTTTAGTCGCCATTCTATTGGTGTCGATCTTGAACTGATAAGACCAGTGAATGAGATTGCATTAGCTTCTCGATTTTTTGATCCAGGAGAATTGGCTTTGCTAAAAGCATTACCTCAAGAAGAAAGAGAACAGCGATTCTTTCAACTTTGGACAGCAAAAGAAGCTGCTCTTAAGGCGGATGGACGGGGTATTGCCAATGGACTTAAAAGGGCAGTTTCCCATAGTGAGAAGGAATCAGTTTCATCAATTCATCTCGATCGAAAGGACTGGTGCATTAATTTCTGGAATTTTTCTAAGAACAACCAACATTTTCTAGGGGCCATAGCGACTCCCTTTGTTCCCATTGTTATTCGATGGCATAATATAACTACGAAAAAATGAACCTTGGTAGTGTTGAAAAGTTGGTAAATATTTGGCTAATCCAGTTAGGAAAATGGGGTCAGGGTCTCGAATCTTAACCAAAGGGACTCTTTATTTTGGAGGTGTCTGAAGGTAGAAACTTCTCTGCAGTTAATGCGATGGAATCGTTTTTTGGTCAAGATTGCGAACCCCCAATTTTCTTATGCCTCTTTAGTAGCTGTAGCAAAGGATTTCAGCGTGTTTAGATAACTGGATTAGCATTTTACCGACTGAGGTGATCTAATATTTACTGTTATTCGATGGTGTAATTACAAATTTGTTGTAATCTGTAACCTGTTACTACGAACTACGAGCTACAAACTGATCTCTGAATTAATAGTACACTATTAATTCGGAGATCCCTTATATGTCATTTCAGAACTTTAATTTAAACGATACTGTTGTTCATGGAGCTCAACGGATGGGCTATGTTGAACCAACTCCTATTCAGTTGGAGGCTATTCCTAAAATCCTTCAGCGCCAAGATCTCATTGCTTCTGCTCAGACAGGTACTGGGAAAACAGCTGCTTTTGCGCTACCTATTCTTAGTTTGCTCAACGCTCCTACTGGACGCACTCGTTGTCTTATTTTAGAACCAACAAGAGAATTGGCGATGCAAGTAGAGGAGGCTCTTAAGGAGTTTTCTTTTTTTACAGCATTGCGTGCTGCGGTTCTTTTCGGAGGAGTTGGTTATGGTGTGCAGAAAGAAGCTCTTCAAAATGGAGTCGATATTATTGTGGCTACGCCAGGACGTCTTCTCGATTTAATAGAACAAGGAGAGGCGACGTTAAAAGATATTGATATTCTCGTTCTGGATGAAGTCGATCGGATGCTTGATATGGGATTTCTACCTGATGTTCGCCGCATTGTACAACAATGCCCTAAGGAACGGCTAACGTTACTTTTTTCGGCAACCATTCCTGAAGAGATTGAGCGACTTTCAAGTTGGTGTCTTAATAATCCAGAAAAGATTAATATTGGAATACGACGTTCGGCGGCAGAATCAGTTACCCATGCTTTTTATCCGGTCGCTGCTGCTCAAAAATTTGATTTGCTTTTGACGTTACTTGAGCAAACTGATTTTCATAGTGTCTTAATTTTTTGTCGTACAAAAGATGGTGCTGACCGTATTGCTCGACAGCTTCTAAGTCAGAAGCACACAGTTGCAGTATTGCATTCTAACCGTTCTCAGCAGGAGCGTATTGAGGCACTTGAAGGATTTAAAAGCGGTCGTTACGAAGTGATGGTGGCTACTGATATTGCGGCTCGAGGTATTGATATTGCAGGAGTGAGCCATGTTATTAATTTTGATGTGCCCCAACATCCTGAAGATTATGTTCATCGCATAGGACGCACGGGAAGGGCCCAAACTATTGGTGATGCTTTTACCATTATGACGGTGGAAGATCTTCTCCATGTAAAAGCAATTGAAGCTTTTATTGCTAGTAAAGTTCCTCGTTTAAAACTTGAGAACTTTCCTTATTTCTTTACCACCTTATTTCAAGAAGAGAATGCTGAGAAAATTTTAAGGAATGTTCGAGGTGCTCGTACCTTGAAAGGGTATAGTTATGGAGCTCGAAAGAGGAAATAACTGATCACTAAATTAATAGTGTACTATTAATTTAGTGATCAGTTAGTAGTTGTTTTAGCTCGTTTAAAAATCTTTGTGTGTGTGTGTGCTCTTTTGACTCGCTCTCTCCCGCTCTGCTCGCCCTACTGGGCTACTCGAGCAAGGCTTTTCGTAGTCTATCTCACGGCCTCTCGCCCATTGGGATTGTGTTTTCTTCCTTCAATTCAGTTTGAGCTCACCATTTAATAAAAACCTCTTATTTTACTTCAGTCGCCGCGCAGCGGTGACTGAATGCTAACATGTGGATCGTTCGCCTTGCTCTTAATCGGCCCTACACTTTTGTTGTGTTGGCATTGGTAGTGCTCTGTGCCACACCAGTGGTTATTTTAAGGACGCCGACAGATATTTTGCCCGAAATTAATATTCCGGTGATCAGTGTGCTTTTTAGCTACACTGGACTTTCAGCTGAAGACATGGCCAGTTGGATTACTTCTAATTTTGAACGTTCACTGACAACGACGGTTAATGATATTGATCACATTGATTCGCAGACAATGAGAGGGAGGTCAGTAATAAAAATATTTTTTCATCCAGCGGTTAAAATAGAAATGGCTTTGGCTCAAGTGACAGCCATTGCGCAAGCGATTCTTCGAAATCTTCCGCCAGGCACATTGCCTCCATTAATCATTACTTATAATGCTTCAACAGTTCCTATTCTGCAGCTTTCGTTAAGTAGCCAAACATTATCGGAACAGGAAATTAATGATTTGGCCATGAATTTCATCCGTCCTCAGTTAGCCACGATACAAGGAGTGGGAGTTCCCTCTCCTTATGGAGGCAAGATGAGTCAAGTGCTCGTTGATCTCGATTTAGATCGTTTGCGAGGCAAGGGGCTTACTCCTTCAGATGTGGTGGCTGCTATTAATACAGAAAATCTTATTGTGCCAGGAGGAACTGTAAAAATTGGGAGTACAGAATATGATGTAAATATGAATGGGAGTACGGAGACGGTTGATGGATTGAATAATTTACCTATTAAAACAGTCAATGGTGTTGTTATTACGATTCGTGATGTAGCTCATGTGAGGAATGGTTTTGCAGAGCAGACTAATATTGTCCGACATAATGGAGGGCGTGCGGTGCTTCTCTCAATTATGAAAACAGGAGCTACGTCTACATTGACTATTGTTAAAGATATCTATGCACTTCTTCCTAAGTTAGCGAAGCAATTACCTGCAGAACTTATCATTAAACCAATTTTTGATCAGTCACTTTTTGTGAGAGCAGCCATTAGTAGTGTTCTTCATGAGTCAGTATTAGCGGCGGGTTTGACGGCAATGATGATTTTGATTTTTTTAGGGAGCTGGCGAAGTACTCTTATTATTGCTGTTTCCATCCCTCTGTCCATTTTCTGTTCTTTAATGTTTATGAGTATGCTTGGCGAAACGATTAATATTATGACCTTGGGAGGATTGGCGCTTGCTGTTGGTATTTTAGTTGATGATGCTACCGTCGAGGTTGAGAACATTCATCGTAATCAGAAAATGGGGAAGCCGATGCGTGAGGCGATTTTAGATGGGGCACAACAGATTGCTCTTCCTGCTTTTGTCTCAACACTCTGTATTTGTATTGTCTTTGTCCCAATGTTTTTTCTAACAGGTGTTTCTCGTTATCTTTTTGTTCCCTTAGCAGAAGCAGTGGTTTTTGCAATGTTGGCTTCTTATTTTTGGTCACGCACATTGGTCCCAACGATGGCGCTCTACTTGTTGCCTCATGAATTTTCTCACGAGAATACGCAAGAAAACTCAAAGGAGTTCAAAAAATCACGAGGTTTTGCCTACACCGTTTCTCCTTTGGTAAAGATCCAAGAACGGTTTAATCGTGGTTTTGAGCATTTTAAATCTTCTTACAGCAATATACTTTTGAGTGCGCTTCATCATCCAAAAAAATTTGGGATTTCTTTTCTTGCGGCTTGTTTATTGAGTTCGCTGCTCTTCTTAGTGGTAGGAGAAAATTTTTTTCCTGATATTGATGCTGGAGAAATTCGAATGCATTTGCGTGCGAAGACAGGGACACGTATTGAAGAGACCGCCCGCCTTGCTGATGAAGTAGAAAAGAAAGTGCGCGAATTGATTCCTTCTAGTGAAATTGATAGTATACTCGATAATAGTGGGCTTCCCTATAGCAGTATTAATACAAGCTATAGTAATAATGGTACTTTTGGCCCAGCTGATTCTGAAATCCTGATTTCATTGTCGAAGCATCATGCGGCAACAGCTAATTTTGTTAAAAAGCTTCGTGCGACATTACCTCATTTATTTCCTGGAGTTGATTTTTATTTTCAACCAGCGGATATCGTGACTCAAATTCTCAATTTTGGTCTTCCTTCTCCTTTGGATGTTCAAATAGCTGGCTATCATTTGAATAAGAACTTTGTTTTTGCATCCCATCTTCAAGAGGAAATGCGCAAGATTCCAGGTATTGCAGATGTTCATATTCAACAGACAATGGATCAACCTCTCATTCAAATCGACGTTGATCGAGCCCGCTCTGCTGATCTCGATATTACTCACAATGATGTAGCGCGTAGTATTCTAATCAGCCTAAGCGGAAGTGGTCAGGTAAATCCTGCTTTTTGGCTTAATCCTGCAAATGGGGTCGTCTATTCACTTATGAGCCAAGTTCCTGAATATCATATTGAATCGCTAACAGATTTAAAAAATCTTCCAATTACTAGTAAAATAGATCCTAGTGCAAAACCTCAGCTTCTTGAAAATATTGCGACGCTTTCACGTTCTGCTGGGGAGGGAGAGGTAAGTCATGTGAATGTTGTGCCAGTTCTTGACATCTATGCTTCTGTTCAGGGAAGAGATCTTGGTGGTGTAGGTGCTGACGTCAAAAAGCTGATTAATCAAGCCAAAAAGGAACTTCCTTCTGGTGCAACAGTTGAACTGAAAGGACAGTATGATACGATGATTTCTTCTTTTCAAGGTCTGACCATTGGTCTTATTGGTGCTGTTGTTTTGATCTATGCTCTCATGGTAGTGAACTTTCAATCATGGAGTGACCCTTTTATTATTATTACAGCACTGCCTGGAGCTCTTGCTGGTATTGCTTGGATGCTGTTTCTTACAGGAACAACAATTAGTGTGCCTGCTCTGATGGGAGCAGTGATGTGTATGGGAGTTTCTACATCAAATAGTATTTTGGTAGTTTCTTTTGCTAAAGAGCTCTTCGAAAAAAATGGTAATGCCCTAGAGGCTGCTCTTCAGGCCGGGAAAACGCGTTTGAGGCCAGTTCTTATGACGGCCTGTGCCATGATTGCAGGAATGATTCCTATGGCGTTGGGGATGGGAGAGGGAGGAGAACAAAATGCGCCATTAGCCCGTGTGGTAATTGGAGGTCTATTCATTGCTACGATTGCAGCGTTGCTCTTTGTACCTGTAGTTTTTAGTTTGCTAAAGCATAGGGATTAAAAACAATGGGAGAAGAAGATGATTAACAGAGATGGAAGAACAGAAATAATTCACAGGAATGGAAGAGATGGAAGCGATGACAGAAAAGGATGCTGACTACTGAGGATCTAATCGTCTTTTTATCTTCTTCCATCTCTGTTAATTTATTATTTATGGAACCGTCCTTCGAACCATCTCCAACTTCAACAGAAATGACTCCGCTAGTTGTTTCACCGCTTCCGAGTCGATCCTATCGTTGGCGTTGGTTTCTTGGGGTGCTTGTTATTATTTTTCTTTTGCTCATAGGTCGAACGATTAGCGTGCGAATGATGCAAAATAGAGAAATTCACCAAACCACAACAGCACTGGCGGTACCTTCGGTTCTTGTTGTGTCTCCTAAGCTAGGACAAGCAGAGATTACTCTTCGACTTCCAGGCGATGTGAATGCGTATGCTGATACTCCTATTTATGCTCGCACGGATGGTTATCTTAAACGCTGGCTTGTTGATATTGGAAGTCAGGTAAAGAATGGGGATTTGCTTGCAGAGATTGAGTCTCCTGAGATTGATCAACAATACAATCAAGCGGTAGGAAAATTACAACAAGCTCAAGCCAATCTTAACCTTGCTCAGATTACAGCCGTTCGATGGAAACAGTTGTTAGATCGCAATACAGTAGCTCCTCAAGAATCTGATCAAAAGCAGGGAGCTTTTGAGATGGCCAAAGCAAATGCCGCAGCAGCACAAGCAGAAGTGAGCAGGCTCCAAGAGCTCAAAGATTTTGAACAGATCACGGCTCCTTTTGATGGAGTGATCACACAACGAAATACAAATGTTGGTGACCTTATTAGAGTTAATAATATGGTTGGGCAAAAACCACTTTTTAAAATTGTTGATGATAAGGTTTTTCGTGTTTATGCCAACGTTCCAGAATCAGTTGCAAGTGAAGTGCGTATTGGTCAAAAAGTAACTCTTGAATTCGCTTCTCAACCAGGAAAGTTAATCCAAGGAACATTAGTTCGTACTGCTGATTCAATCGATGATGCATCACGTACATTGCTGGTCGAAATTCAGGTTTTAAATACTGACCGTAAACTCTTGTCAGGGGGATACGCTACCGTTTTTATACCTATTCTCATTCAGCATCCGAGTCTTTTATTGCCTGTGAATACACTCCTCTTTCGCCCTGAAGGAACCGTTGTTGGCGTCGTTGATCATAACGGACGTGTGGAGCTTAAAAAAATCCGTATCGGCAAAGATTTTGGCAATCAGGTTGAGGTTGTAGAAGGTATTAAGGCAACTGATAAAGTTATTCTGAATCCTTCAGATTCATTACAAACCGGAGATCAAGTCTTCATTCACTAAATCAGCATGGATGATTAATAGAGTGCTTTCAAAAATCGCTTATGCTGATGAAGTGCAAGGAGTCGACGGCGCGCAGAACCTGAGTGTACAGCAGTACTCGATGGTTCGAGCACCGGCGCGACGAAGCAATTCATTAGTATAAGTAGAGTTTTGAAAGTGCTCTAGTGAATGAATCCCCAACGAGTAGAGAAGGGCCAATACACAAAAAACCCTCGGCCAATAACATTATGTTCTGGGACAATGCCCCAGTAACGACTGTCGCTGGAATTATAACTATTGTCTCCAAGAGCAAAATAGCCATTGGAAGGAACTGTAAAAGAATCGTCAGGAGAACCAAGATAAGGGGAGGCTTGGCCATTCTCACTGCCGTTAGAATAACCTCGGTAGCCATTGGTAGCTGACATAACCTTTTTAAACGAAGGTTGTGAAGGAATGCTTTCGTTAATAAAGAGGAGAGGAGGGGCAATACGCAAGGTATCTCCAGGTAATCCTGCAAGACGTTTGATATAGTATTGAGAACCTAATTCTGGATTCAGCGTCATTTCAATGCGAGGAATGCCTGTTGTTAAAAAGACAAAAACATCGGCGCTTTTTGGTTGTCGAAAGGCATAACTGATACGATCGACAAACACTTGGTCGCCTGCTTGAACATAACCTTGAGCCATTGTTTCCCCAGTATGATAAACACGGCCAGGAACAATTTCAAAGTCGCGAATAACAACATCGCGTGGTGCAAAGAGAGAATATTTTCCCTCAGAAGTTGTGACCTTCGTAAAGGTGAAGAAATTAAGAATAGTACGTTCTTCTAGGCTGATGATGGTTTCATCATGAGCGGCTTTCACCTGAAGATAACTGCGTCCTAGTTGAATAAAATCGAGAGAACGCATGAGAATATTGGGGGATGGCGTTGTCTGAGGATGCCCCGTCATTCCGAACAGCGTTGGTTGCATCGATCCTGTTGGGATTTTGAATGGCTTTAGAAAATAAGCCTGAAAGCTTACTGCTAGAGCAATAGCAATGATAATCGATTCAATATTTTCAGTTAACCCACAGTGAAGACGCTTGGGAACAAGTTGAGAAAAGAGCGTTTCAACATGAGCTTGAGCAATTGCCACAATTTGTGGATTTTTAGTTTGTAGAGCTTCATCAAGCTGATCAAGTGAGGCAGTAGCCTCTGCCTGTTGATCTAGGCTCCAGAGATCACAATGATAGTTAAAGAGCTTCTTGGCTGCAGCGCGAAGCTCGCGTGCTTGAGTAAGGTAACGTGGAGTGAAAAAAGACATAGAAAAAAGAAGAAGAGATTAACAAGGATGGAAGCGATGAAAGGGATAAAAGAAAATGAAATCAAGAAAACAAATTTAAACATCTCTTTTCAAATTTTTGTAAGAGCTCAACACTTGGTTTTATCAGATAATTATTATGGTGCCTCGAATTGTTGGAAAATTCGGATCAAATTGGAGCGAAAAAAGGGGAGTACCAGCTAATTTATTGACGAAGTGATAAATTACGAGATTTTCTTTTTAATGGAATGCTAAATTATCGCTAATATGAGACACTAGCATGCAATCGAAGGCTCCATTTTATACACAGTACAAGACTATTGCAAATAAGTAAAAAAAATGCACTAGCTAACATCTTGCTTTTTGAATATCCTTGGGCAGCTCTTGCTAACTTGGCGAGTAATAGAGTTGCTTTCAATCTCTAAAATTACTATGGATTGCAAGTGTTGCCAATTTTATCAACGTCATTTTATTTTGCAGAAATAAAATGACGTTGGTAGTTATGTTACCCTTTACTCGTTACTCTTTACGGCGTTGTTGAACAACGCCTCTTCCCATGCCTGCTA
Source organism: Chthoniobacterales bacterium (assembly GCA_035287205.1). Taxonomy (GTDB): domain Bacteria; phylum Verrucomicrobiota; class Verrucomicrobiia; order Chthoniobacterales; family UBA6821; genus CAIWMF01. The sequence goes on from DATEBV010000288.1 coordinate 15,601, forward strand.
CCAACACTCGTAATTTCTGTATTATTGCTCATATTGATCATGGAAAGACAACGCTCTCCGATCGTCTCTTAGAATTCACAGGAACTATTGCCAATCGGGATAAACAAGATCAACTGCTCGATTCGATGGATCTAGAGCGGGAGCGTGGTATTACGATTAAGGCGCATCCCGTCACCATGGAGTATAAAGCGCGTAATGGGCAAACGTATCTTCTTAATCTGCTCGATACACCAGGCCATGTCGATTTTGCTTATGAAGTTTCTCGGAGTCTTGCTGCCTGTGAAGGGGCTCTACTCATTGTTGATGCCGCGCAGGGAGTCGAAGCGCAGACGGTAGCCAATGTTCATTTAGCCCTTCAGCAAGGTCTGACCGTTATTCCAATTATTAATAAAATTGATTTGCCTAATGCCGATCTGCCTAATGTTAAAAAACAGTTGGAAGAAATTTTGGCTATTCCTGGAGATGAAGCCATTGCAGCGAGTGCTAAAGCAGGAATTGGTATTGAAGATATTCTTGAAGCAGTGATAGCACGGATTCCACCTCCACCAGCTGGTGATGGCATCCTGAGAGCATTAGTCTTTGACTCCCTTTTTGATATCTATCGTGGAGTTGTGGGGTATATCCGTATTTTTTCTGGAAATCTCAAGCCTGGACAGCAAGTGCGTCTCATGTCGACAAATCAATCTTACGATACAAAAGAAGTTGGGATTTTTACGCCTAAGATGACCGGTACTGCAACAATGAAAGCAGGTGATGTCGGTTATTTTATTGGGAATATTAAAACCACAGCAGAGATGAAAATTGGTGATACTTTGACGGATGCCCGTCATTCAGCCAAGGAGCCGCTTCCTGGGTTTAAAGAAGTACAACCGATGGTCTATAGTGGTATCTATCCGATTAATACTGCTGATCTCGAGCCGCTCAAAATGGCAATGTCTAAATTACAGCTCAACGATGCGGCTTTTGTTTTTCAACCTGAAAGTTCTGTGGCACTTGGTTTTGGCTTTCGTTGTGGATTCCTAGGGTTGCTCCATATGGAGATTATTCAAGAGCGGTTGCGTCGAGAATATGGAATGGACATCATTGCTACCTATCCAAGTGTTGTCTATGAAGTGGAGAAGACCAATGGTGAACTCCTGTTGGTTGATAACCCTGCCAACCTCCCTGACATGAGTGTCGTCAAAGAAATTCGTGAACCAGTAGTGAAATGTTTTGTCATGGTTCCTAATGAAAATATTGGTGATATCATGCAAATCATGATGGATAAACGAGGGACCGTTGAAAGTACTGAATCCGTTGACACACGACGTGTGATGATTTCAGCAACGATTCCGCTCAATGAAATCTTAGTCGATTTTCATGATAAAATTAAATCGGTCACCCGTGGTTACGGGTCGATGGATTATGAACCAGCGGGATATCGCGCGGATAAGCTTGTAAAGCTTGAGATGCTTGTTAATGGCGATCCTGTGGATGCTTTCTCTAGCATTGTCCATCGTGATAAAGCAGAGAGTCGAGGTCGTGCTCTTGCCACAAAACTTAAGGAAGTGATACCTACGCAACTTTACCAAGTGGCCATTCAGGCGACTATTGGAGGAAAGATTGTCGCTCGAGAGAGTATCAGCGCCCAACGAAAAAACGTTATCGCCAAATGCTATGGAGGTGATATCACCCGCAAACGCAAACTTCTTGAGAAACAGAAAGAGGGAAAAAAGCGGATGAAATCAATTGGTACGGTTAATATTCCTCAAGATGCTTTTATTCAGGTGCTGAAGACAAGTTAGCGAACTAAGAGTTCGCTAACGGTGAGAGGTTGTAGGTTGAAGAATTACTATGGATTGTAAACGTTGCCAATTTTATCAACGTCACTTTATTTTGCAGAAATAAAGTGACGTTGGTAGGCACGCTTGTTTAGAAATTATCAATCTTTGGCAGTTCCATAAATTGGAATTTCTTTTTACATGGAGTTGGAGTTGGTATGGGCATTAGTTTTTTCTCAAGTGCTTTGCCTCGTTTACCTAGTTCGGTAGAGGCACCTTGAGTGAGGCTTGCTCTTTCCATCGATGCGTTAGAATCAACGACGATTGGTTGGATCATGACAATAAGTTCCGTGCGTGTTCTGCTTTTGTGGGTATGACCTCCAATGAGAGGACCCAGAATAGGGATTTTATTGATATAAGGGATGCCGCGTTCTTCGCTATCTTTGTCGTCTTTAATGAGTCCTCCGAGGACAATTGTTGATCCGTTAGGCACTCGAACACTAGTTGTGAGTTCTTGAGTATTGATAACGGGAGCCTGGATGCCATTGGTGTTGGCAAGAGCTGTTGCTGCTGGAGCAACGCTTTGATTTTGTTGTGCAATGACAAGATTGACTTCTTTGTCGGAGTTAATCAGGGGAATAACTTCGAGTTTTAAGAGTACATCTTGGTAGGTGATATTAGAGGTAACAGAATTTGCAGGTTGATTATTCGAGGCTGTTCCAACAACACTACTCAATGTTTGGGAGTTATAAGGGATACGTTGTCCTGAGAGAATTGTTGCTTTGCGATTATTGCTTGTGTAGACGACAGGACGTGAAATGGTTCGAAAACGCCCGGTTTGTTCAAGGAGATTGGCAAAGACATTGACATTACCACCAATGGCACCAAAACAAGTGAGCCCTCCTAAACCATTTCTTAAAGCTTCGATCGGATTAGCAGGAATCGCTTGGAGAGAAGTTATTCCACTAGCAAGGCTATTAAATCCATTAAAATGGACAAGCCAGGAGGATCCATAGTCCATATCATTATTGAGACGTAGTTCTCCAATGACGGCTGCAAGATAGACTTGTTTAGGGCGTTGGTCGAGGAGGTTAATAATTTGGCTTGCCTTAGCCTTAGTTTCAGGAGGACCATAAACGATAATGCTGTTAGCCGTTGCGTCGCCAATAATGCTTGTTGAGCCAATGATGGCGGACTGAGGTGGAGGTAATTGAGCGCTCTCACTTAAGCGATCGGCTTTGCTGCCTCCAGCGTTAGCGCTATCTTGACTGCCTCCAGCGCCGCCACTGCTTCCCTTTACTGGGTTTTGAGGTGTTTGGGCATTGGTTCCAGTTGTCTTAGATTCATCATCTTTGTTTTTTAACATATCCACGAGGACAGGAAAAACATCCGTGGTGGACATGTAGTTCAGTGGACGAACGAGCGGTTCTTCAAAGTGTACAGCTTGATCGAGTTTAGAGATCAACTCACGTAGATAACGATAGTTTTCTGTGCGTGTGATGAGAAGAATTCTATTGGTTCTTTTGTCGGGAATAAATTGGACTTTTCCACTTAAAATACGGTTTTCTTCATTGCCTTGGGTTATAGCACCATTTGCACCAGGAGGCTGAGATGGTTTGGATGGGGTAGAGGGTTTATTTCCTTCTTGACCAACAATCTGATTGAGTGTTTCAACCATTTTTTCGGGGTCAGCTCGCTGGAGAGTAATAAACTCTGTAATGATTTCTGAGGGTTCATGATCAATGACTTCAAGCAAAGCTAATGCTTTTCGAATAATTGGCGTCTTATCAGTGATCACAATGGAGCTTGTATTAGGAACCGCTACAAGCGATCCGAAAGGATTGAGCTGTACGACGCCTTGAATGACATTGATTGCTTCATTGGGACTTAAGAAATGAAGAGGTTGATAAAAGCTAACCAGTTGGTCGCCATCAGTAGGAAGTTCAGATTCTTCTAAGTAAAGAGGA